>JAHEEX010000116.1 GCA_024640465.1 Sphingobacteriales bacterium
CGATCAGTTTGAAATATAATGTGGAAGATTCTTCTGTTTTCAGCGATGCATTGTAATTACCATAGAGGTTACGGGCATTACTTTTGCTGTTAAAAGCAGCCAGTTCCAGTTGCTTTCGGGTATTGCTGGTAGTGAGATCAACCTGCTTAAGGTCATATTCTGTTTGCTGAATTTTATAGAGGTTGCGGTTACCGGCGAATATGGGGATTATCGCCTGTACACCACCGAGATAAAAGAATGATTTTTCATTTACCTGGAAATTAAAATTCTGTGCGGCCAGGTCAAGAAATGCATTCACTTTAGGCACCCTGAACGATTTATTCATTTTCAGTATATCGCCCTGAATCCCTTTTGATATCTGCAGGCTCTTCAATTCTTCGCGACCTTCAATGGAATCGAAATTGGTTTGTATGGCTTCAGTCAATGCCTTTTCTGTCTGCGGATCAGCGATGGTAACCGAATCTGTAAGTTCCTTGTTCAACAGGGAATTAAAATAAGCACGGGCTTTTTGTTTTTCGTTTTTGGCATTTTGTACTTGTGTTTCTACGGAAGTTACTTCACTCTCGGCGCGTGAAACATAAGCCGGGAGACCTTTTCCATTTTGCAACATTGACTGGTTTACCCTCAGGTTTTGTCTTACTACTACCAAAGCATTTTCATAAATTGAAATGGCGCGATCAGCCATGAGGTATTGATAGTACGCCGTTTTGATTTCCTTTATAAGTTCACGCTTATAAATAATCAGTTCGTTTTCTTTGATCGCCGTTTCTTTTTGTTTGATATTCCTGTTCGCCTTCAGTTCATTATTTACAATGGGCATACTGGTCTTGATCCTTAGATCATAGAAATTATTCGGCAGCAGTTGTTCTTCTACGTTAGAGATAGTTGGAAACTTATCCGTACCGGTAATTTGATTCAGTGTCTGGTAAACAGGGTTCAACAGATCACCAACGGGTATACTTATTGAACGGCCACCTTGCGCAAGCGTGTACTGTCCATCAAAATAAGAAGTAGGCAGGAAAAGACTGCGGGCTTCTTTTAATGCCAGCAGGCTTTTTTCAAGCGAGACCTGCTTTGATTTTATAACCAGGTTATTATTCAGGCCATCCCGGATGTATTGATCCAGTGGATCCTGTGCAAATAAAACCTGGGACATTAAAAGCATAACCAGGATCCCGTTTAACCTGGTCATTCGCGTTTTTTGCATTAGATTTAATAATAACATAACCGATGTTTAATTAATGAACGATGTTCATATGCTTGACAAAAAAAATCACATTTTATCCAGCATATCAATAAATATCTCAAAGCCTTTATGCATCAGTGTTGTTGCCTCTTCTTCAGGATAGGCATTACACCTGTCCCGGCAATACAATGCACACATGCCGTGCATGGAAGACCATATGAAAAACGATAAGTATTCCACATCATAACCCTTGAATTTCCCGGTTGCCTGGCAATCACGCAGTACATTTTTCAGATGATCCAGGGTCCTGTCGCCCATTTCCCACTTATCCCTCTCCTCCATATTCATCGGGGCCTGCATGATGAACATCAGGTCGTAGAAGTCCTTATTATTCTTTGCAAAGTCCATGTAGATGCGGCCCATGGCTTTTAAACGCTCAAAAGGATCTGACACAAACTGCAGGGTTTCCATCTGTGCCACCAGCCTGCGGAAACCTTCTTCATGCAGGGCATGGAAAATATCATCCTTTTCCTTAAAGTAGAGGTAAATGGTACCGGGACTGTATTCAATCTTTTCTGCAATATTCCGGATGCTGGTCTGGTGGTACCCCTTTTCCAGAAAAATGCTCCGTGATGCGTCGAGGATCAGCTCCCGCATTTCTTCTTTTTCCCGTTGTTTCCTGTTGGCTACCGTCATGATAATTATTTCGGGAACAAAACTACTGAACAGTGTTCATTTTCCAAAATAATTTTGTCAAATCTTCATTTAATTTCAAAAACGGTTGATTATCAAGGCTTTTTAAAGTTTTTAAACATTTGGCTATAATCCGCTACAACTTTATGTGTAGCACTATCAATATTATAAACCGAGTACCACCCCTGTGGTTCATGCGGCGGATCACCTGTAAGTGGATCTCCTTTCTGCCACATGGTACCGGGGATCTTTGGTCTTCCTTCTCCACCCCAGGCCCAGAAATTAACCCCGCTGGCTTCGCCTTTTTGTAACAGCGACCATACCCCTTCAAAAACCGCCTGGTAATAGGTATCACGGTTACGGGTAGTGGCAGTTGGCTCAAAATCCCCTTCGTCTTTCATAATGCCAAATTCTTCCAGGACAAAAGGTTTACCGAGTTTCTTTGACTCTGCTGCATGCCTGTTCAAATAGGCCAGCATCTTTTCCTTTGCGCCTGCGTAAGTACTATCATGCCGCTGGGGATCATACCAACCCCAGTTCTGGATCCAGATATGCGCGGTTGTATAGTCGATGTTTTTCCCATCATGCATTTTTATGAAATCTGTTCCGGCTGATTCCACTGACGGAGTATATCCTTCTGCACCCGTGGTAACAAGGTGTTTAGGATCAAGGCTCTTAATATAACCAGCTGTATTATCGATCCATTCATTGAATATCTCTACTTTGTCAATACCTCTTGGTTCATTGCAAAGTTCCCAGGCCATGATGGTTGGATCTTCTTTATATTGAACCTGGCTGATAGAGTTCTTTCTATCAATGATTTTTTTTATGGCTGCTTTATTTTGTTCAACAGATTTTTCACTGGCATAAAAGCCGGCAGTAAATTTTTGATAGCCATCCCATGTTCCGTTTGGATGTGGCGGTGGATAAGGAATGCTGTCTGCCCCGTTCCATTTGAGGTATTGAGCCATGCCACCCGACCATGGCCAGAAATTATTGAGTACCACAATGGCAGTCATATCCCGCTTACGCATTTCATCCAACAGGAAATCCAGTCCCTGTAATAATTCTTCTTTCAACACACCGGGCTCATCCTGTACCGCAGGCAATACACGATACGGGCTTCCATCAGGTCCTTCGCTCAGGGCGAGTATGCGCAAGTTGGTTATCCCGGTTTTTTGCATCTGGTCGAGTTCACGTTTAAGGCGTTCGCGGTTGCCACCTTCTCCTGGAGAACCAAGATTCATACCCTGCCAATAGTTAGCACCCATAAATATGTAGGGTTTGCCATCCCGATAGAATTGATTTCCCTTCACGGATATAATGGAAGGACCTGTTGGTTTTTGAGTGCAGGAAATAAAGAATAATAAAGACAAGAAGAGTTGAAATAGATACTTGATCATATCTGATAATTTAACCGCGATGACACTAAGTTAACGAAGAAAAGAAATGTTTATTCAACTTTTTGAGGTGCAGTTCTCTTACTTATGCCATTTTCATTAAATGCTTCAATCTGGAAATAATATGACCTGTCAATATCCATTGCCCTAAAATAATATTCATTCTTTCCATAGACCATAACACTATTATACATTTTATCCGGCGCGATTCCTGAGTAAATGGTATATCCGGTTGCATCATCCATCAGCTGCCATTTTAGCCAGGCATTCCGTCGCTCCGCATCTCCACGCAATGCGATGAATTGCTTAACCATTTCCGGGGCTTTCCCGTTGCCTTTTCCAAATACCCTTAAACCGCTAATGGCAAATTTCCCGGAAGCCATATGATGATTCTCCAGCTTGATATAACGGGCAGTAACAGGCTTTTCAAACTCAATATAATCATGCGGAACATCCGTTGTGTTTTTACTTTTATCTTTCAATACAGTCCAGGTTTTACCATCTGCTGAACCAAAAATGATATACTGATGATAGATACCGGCTTTCTTGCCAAGTATGTCGGCATCCTGGTCGGCATAATTTACCTGTATGGCATGGATGGTTGATACTTCACCCAGGTCGGTTTGTATCCACTCTCTTTTATTGGCAGTCTTTGCACTCCAATAAGTTTTGATATCTTCATCTACTGCGTTATTGGGTTGATAACCACCAAGTGTAGACGAAACCTGCACGGGTTTATTATAATTGAGCAGCATCCAGCCCGTAAACTGTTTCTCGTTTTTTTGCAAGGGGTGTGAAGGAACAAAATGCGGATAGTCGCCATAGGCTGTATTGCAATATAATATCCCATCATCATCAAATCCTGCGGGCCAGATTCCCAGCCTGCGTTCAAAATTATTTTTAACCGCTACTACCAGGGTCGAAATATGCCACCAGTTCCCAAACAGGTCCTGGTATGTGGCTCCATGACCCGCACCTCGAGCAAAACCACCGGGCTTATATGAAAATGGGTTATGGGCCTGGTAGGTAAATGGGCCCAGCGGTCCATCACTCATATAAACCCCATCACCATATCCACTGAACTCTGTACCGGGCGCGCCATATTGCAGGTAGTATTTACCGTTGTGTTTGTTCATCCAGGCCCCTTCGGTGAAGGGATTAAGAAAGGTATTATCATTGGCTTCCCCAAATCTTTCCCAACCGTGGATCGCATCATTGAGCCTGAGTATCTCTTTCCGGATGCCAATTGGCGCAAAAGTTTTACGATCTATTTCCTGTGCATATAAAGGGAAAGTATTACTGGAACCAAAGTAAATATACAAGCGACCATCATCATCCAGGAAAAAAGCGGGATCCCAGGCGCCTACAGAAAAGGAGTCAATCGCTTCCTTCCAGTTGTCTTTCCGCGGATCGGTGCTCATCCAGATCGGAAAATTCTTTGCATAGGTTGATCCCAATAATAAAAGCGTATCGCCCAGAGCTACAGCAGCAGGGGCGCATAATTCGTCGTATACTTTATGCCAGGGCTTTAAAAACAAACGGGGAATGAATTTCCAACTGAGCATATCCGGACTTACCCAATAGCCCCACTGGTTAGTGGAAAAGAGATAGTAGTTATTTTTAAATACAACGATCACCGGATCGGCGGTTGCACGATGGCGACCTTGTTCAGAAAAATTGGGGATTGGGGTGAATCCATAATCGATGTTAATTGGATTGCAAAATGTTTTTTGCTGAGCATACAATGAGGGGAAAAAGAAAAAAAGAACAATAATTATACTGAACATTTTCATATAACCAAGCTTTAAATAAATATCATAATATTAATAAGTTAGTCTGTGCGATATTAACTCAGGCCAAAGAGACCCACAGAGATAAAAAAAGCTAGAGAGCCTTGCGCTTTCTCTGCGGACCTCAATTTATTCTCTGTGGCTCTCTGTGGCCTTATATTCACAATATCTTTATACATCTTACTTTAAAAAATGGAATAAGCTGCCTCAATACACTAAGATAAAATTTATACAATGTACCGATATACCGATAAATATTGTAGAAAAAGTCCTTCCTGAAGTTGATATTGTGCTTCCCGGCTGATGTATCTTTGTTTTAATGAAACCCAATCGTATCATACTCGTCCGTCACGGTGAATCCCAGGGAAATGAGAACCGGGAAGTGTACGCCACCATTCCGGATTATGCGCTTGAACTAACCGAAAAAGGAAAGCAACAAGCTGCTGAGGCTGGTCTTAAACTGAAAGAGATCATTGGGGATGAATCCGTATTCTTTTATATCTCCCCATTGTGGCGGACACGCATGACCTTTGAAGAAATAGCCCATGCATTCTATGAGAATCAATTTCGTTACAGGGAAGAACCACGCATACGGGAACAGGAATGGGGACATCTTAGAAACCTGGATGATAATGAGATTATTGATGAAGCAAGGAATGCTTTCGGCTCTTTCTATTACAGAATTCCAGAAGGGGAAAGCGCGGCAGATGTGTATGACCGTATCAGTGATTTTTTTGGGACACTTCACAGAGACTTCGACAAAGACCATTTCCCGCAAAATGTAATAATTGTTACCCATGGAATGACCCTGCGCTTATTCCTTATGCGCTGGTACCATTGGACGATTGAAGAGTTTGACACTTACGCAAATCCGAAAAACGGCGAATTTGTTGTGATGGAAAAAAAAGATGATAACAAATACCATCTTATAAGCGAAATGAGAATGAGAAAACCACAACATACCTATCACCGCCCCATCCAACTCCGAAAAAAAGATTAACTTCTTTTCTTATAACTGAAAACTGCCCAACTGTTAAGCACAAGCGCAAATATGGCCATAATACCCATGTGCGGTAGAATATCTTTCAGCCTGCTGCCCTTCAGCACAACCATACGCATCACATCAATAAAATATGAAACCGGATTAAACCGGGTAATCATTTGAGCCCATGCCGGCATGCTGTCAATAGAGGTATACAATCCGCCCATCAGGATAAAGATCATCATAAAGAAAAATGAGATCAGCATGGCCTGTTGCTGCGTTTGAACAAATGTGGACACCAATAATCCAAGTCCCAGTACCGCTAATAAATAAACTGATGAGAAAAGATAAATCAGCCCGATATTTCCTTCGGGTATAATTCCATAAACCAATCGGCCAATAGTCAGTCCAATGGTGAGTATTATCTGACCCATGATCCAAAATGGAATAAGCTTGCCCAAAATGAAATGAACTTTTCTTACCGGAGTAACATTGATCTGTTCAATGGTTCCGATTTCTTTTTCCTTTACAATATTCAATGAAGTTAAAAATGCACCAACCATGGTAAGCAGGATCACCAGGATGCCAGGCACCATAAATTTCTGGTAGTTCATATGTACATTGAACCAATTGGAACTGGTTGTTTGAATCCTGGGCTCGTTATTAAAACGGGGCATCTGAATCCATTGCAACCTAATTTCCTGGTTATAATCACGAATGATCGTATTCAGGTATTGTGAACCAATTCCTGCTTTAACACCGTTGATGGCATTGACCGCCAAAAATAAACCGGCTTTATTTTCCCTGACAATAGTTTTTTCAAAATCAGCCGGAATCTCCAGAACGATATCAGCCTGATCAACCTCAACCTGTTTTAATGCTGCATCAAATGATGAACTATACCCTGTTAATATAAAGTAGCCGGATGATTTTATTTTATTTACAAGGTTCCTCGAATAAGAAGAATGATCATGGTCAACCACGGATAACTTTACATTTTTAACTTCATAATTAGCCGCCATAGGGAGTACCACCAGTTGGATCACCGGCATGATAAACATCATCCGCAGGATGGCCGGATCCCGGAAGATCTGCCTGAATTCTTTTTCCAGTAAGAAGCGTAATGTTTTCATGATAATGTTTATGCCAGCCTGATCTTATATTTTTTGATACTCAATCCTAATAAGAATACGGTCATTCCCGACAGAATAAGGGTTTCCTTCCATATAGCCCCAATGCCAAGCCCCTTGATCATAACCGCTTTTACAATATAGAAATACCATTTTGCAGGAACTATATTAGAGATAACCTGTAGCGGAACCGGCATACTTTCAATGGGAAACATAAATCCGCTAAACATTAATGTTGGCAAAAACATACCTACCAGTGAAATCATCATGGCTACCTGTTGTGATGCTGTTATGGAAGAAATCAACAGCCCTAATGATAAAGACGTTATCGTAAATAAAATGCTTTCGCCGATGAGCAATGGCAGGCTTCCTTCTATGGGCAGTTCCAATACAAAAACACTTAGTAAAAGAATGCTGGCAATATTTACCATGGATAAAACCAGGTAAGGAATTGCTTTTGCCAGGATAACCACAATTGGCTGTAGTGGTGAAGCCAGCAGGATTTCCATGGTGCCCCTTTCTTTTTCACGCACAATAGCTATGGATGTCATTAGAGTACATACCAGTAAAAGTATCATTGCCATAACACCGGGCACAAAATTATACGCTCCTTTAAGTTGTGGATTGTATAACATACGGGTGTCCGTTTGTATCGTATAGGGCAAAGTATTTGCCCCCTTCATTTCTTCCTGGTAATCCTGAACGATGGCAGATGCATAACTGGTAAGCGTAGTGGCAATATTGGGATCAGATGCATCTGCAATAAACTGGATCGTTGCCGTATTATTATGCAACAGGCTTGCATTAAAATCCTGCGGAAAGATGACCGCCAGTTTGATTTTACCCTCCTGGAAAGCAGCTTCAATCTGTGATTGAGATTGCAGATTTTTGAGCACATCAAAATACCTGCTGGCATCTATACGCTGTGTGAGCGTTGCTGATGCAATATCTTTAGAGGGATTCAATATTGCGATCTTCGCATTTTTTACTTCATTGGTAAGTGCAAACCCAAAGATCATGATCTGTGCAATGGGCATACCAAAGAGGATGAGGAGGGTCTGTTTGTCCCTCCAGATATGATAAAACTCCTTTTTTACAAATGCGATAAACTGCTTCATCTTTGCGTTCCTCGTTTCATTGCGGTTAAATATTTAATCCGCAATTCTTGTTGCTTTTCTAGCCAGTTTCAAAAACACATCTTCCATATGTGCAGACTCATACTGTTTTTTCAGGTTTGCCGGTGTATCCATTGCTTCAATGCGTCCATCTACCATGATGCATACCCTGTTGCAATATTCTGCCTCATCCATATAGTGTGTTGTTACAAATATCGTAGTGCCCTTGTGCGCCGCTTCGTAGATCATTTCCCAAAATTCCCGCCGGGTTATTGGATCTACTCCTCCGGTTGGTTCATCCAGGAAAACAATGCTGGGATCATGAAAAATAGCTACAGAGAAAGATAATTTCTGTTTCCAGCCAAGTGGGAGAGAACCAACAAGGGTATCTTTTTCCTTTTCAAGGTGCAAATGTTCCAGGATATATTGGGTCTTCAACTTAATCTGTGGAATGGTCATTCCATATATGCCACCATAAAAACGCATATTTTCCCTTACTGTCAGGTCTTCATATAAAGAAAACTTCTGACTCATATATCCGATGCTTCGCTTGATCTTTTCTGTTTCTGTATTTACATCGAAACCATTTACAGATGCTTTCCCGGATGTTGGCAAACTCAATCCGCAAAGCATCCTCATAGCAGTCGTTTTGCCGGCACCGTTAGCTCCCAGGAATCCGAATATCTCCCCTTTGGAAACATCAAAACTTATCTGGTCCACAGCAGTGAAATCACCAAATTGCTTGGTAAGTTTATCTGCCGTGATCATATGTGTATTCAGTTCAATCATCGGTTGATTTCATAAGTTCCATAAATACATCTTCAATGCCCGCTTTAATGGGATTTATTTCTAAGCCCTGATGAACTTTTGAAGTGAGGTAAGCTGAAATATCTTCCTGCAGGATACTATCTCTATTTAATGAGAGATGATAGTATTCGCCAAAAGGATATATACTTGCCATGCCTTCAAACTGCTTCAGGTCCTGCTGGAGCTTATACATATTATCCGACTTAACCGCCCATAATGGTTTTTTAAACAGCGATACGGTTCCTTCCGGCGTATCGATACTCAGGAACTTTCCGTTCTGAATCAGCGCAACAGTATCACACAATGCCGCTTCATCCATATAGGGTGTTGAAACCAAAATAGTGATCCCTTCCTTTTGCAATTGCTTCAGCATATGCCAAAACTCTTTTCGGGAAACAGCGTCTACGCCTGTTGTTGGCTCATCCAGGAAAAGTATCGAAGGCCGGTGTATCAAAGCACAGCTTAAAGCCAGTTTTTGTTTCATTCCACCAGACAATTTTCCGGCACGCCTGTCTTTGAATGGCTCTATCTGCTGGTATATTTCTTTGATCAGGGAATAGTTTTCTTTGATCGTTGTATTAAAAATGGTAGCGAAAAATTCCAGGTTTTCTTCCACCGTCAGGTCCTGGTAAAGGGAAAACTTCCCGGGCATATACCCTATACGTTTTCGGATATCCTTATACTCTTTCACTACATCAAATCCATCAATTTCAACCTTTCCTTTATCGGCCAGAATCAGTGTTGTAAGTATCCTGAAAAGCGTTGTCTTTCCCGCACCATCAGGGCCTATAACACCAAAAAGCGCCCCTTTGGCAACATCAAAGCTGATATCACCCAGGGCCAGGACTTTTTTCTTTTCAGCCGTGAATGATTTACTGATATTTTCTACAACTACACTCGGCATGCTTATTTCTTAAATTGGACTTCACCATACATGCCAATTTTCAGGTAGCCATCGTTTGGCACCTTGATCTTCATGGCATAAACCAGGTTGGCTCTTTCTTCCTTTGTTTGAATGGTCTTTGGCGTAAACTCAGCCTTATCGCTGATCCAGGTTATGGTACCAGAATAGGTTTTATATGTTTTGGCGCCATCGTCAACGAGTACGCTTACCTGCTGGCCGAGTTTAACCTGTGGCAATTGCTGACCAGTGATATAAGCCCGGAGCAAAATGTAAGAAAGGTCAGCAATTTTATATAAAGGCTTACCGGCTCCTGTTACTTCTCCGGCATGAACATACTTTGTAAGAACGGTACCGTTTACCGGATTAATAACATTACTCCTGGACACCTGATCTTCCAATTGTGCCACTCTTTTTTGCAAAGGCTCTTTTTCGCTTAGAACGGAACGATTTTGTGTGCCCACCTGGCTGCGCTGAACGGCAATCTGCTGCTGTGTCACATTCACCTGTTTGCGTACAACATCCAATTGAGCCTGGATATCATCGAGCTGCTTTGGCGTTGCTGCATCCGCTTTCACGAGGTTTTCAAACCTGGTTTTTTCTTTTTCCAGCGTTGCCAGTTGTGATTGCTGCACACGTATTTGTTCTTCCAATAACCGGATCTGCGGCTGCACATCATTCGTTTTTTCCTTTAGCGCATTGATACTTGCCTCCACCTGTTCTTTTTGCAGGTTGAGGTTAGTAGCGTCAATCACGGCTGCGGTGCGTCCTTTGGAAAGCGTATCCCCTTCTTCCGCATAAAAGGAAAGTATCTTTCCCCCTACTTCTGCAGATACGATTACTTCATCCGCTTCAAAAACGCCGGTTGCATCATGCTTCATATCATTCCCATTACAGGAAAACAATGCAATAAGAGCTATTAAAACCGGGATATAATTTTTACACATAGTTATATGTTTACACTTCATTTGAATTGCTTTTATTTTCCGGAGATGGTTTGATAATTTATAATGGATTGTACCCATTGTAATTGATGAAATACTTTATTTAAGCGGGCCTGGTCTTCCGCATTTACTTCCCTGATATAATCGCTGGCAGTGATTAC
>JAHEEX010000016.1 GCA_024640465.1 Sphingobacteriales bacterium
ACAAATCCGTTTACAGAGTCAGCCGGATAATATGGCCTGCCCGCGATAAACTCTATATTATATGTTTTAAAGTAATCAGCATCAGCCCATTTAAAATCGGCGTTGAAGTCTGCTTTTTTTACCGCATTATCAAATGTAAAATCACCGTCCCATGACGCCTTATCCATAGCGCTAAAACTGCTGATACTCACATTTTTTATCCCAGCCAGTTGCTGCAATTGTATTTTTAATGCATCCGCTTTAACCATACGTGCACTGTCGTTAGGAAGTGTCAACATAACGATTGCATCTTTATCAAAACCCATAGAGGCATTTTGAAATAAATTCATTTGGCTCACAACAATTAATGTTCCTATAATCAAAACCTGTGCAACTGTAAATTGGAAAACAACCAGCAATCTCCTTATAGACAGTCCACCAGCAGTGTTGCTGGTTAATTTACTTTTCAGGACCTTGATGGGATTAAATCCCGATAAAACAATTGCCGGATAGAAGCCAGATAAAAATGTAACGGTAATAATTATACTGAATAAAAATGTAATCAAAGAAAAACTGAATTGTATTTCCAGTGATAGTTGTAAGAGGTTGTTTAGCGCCGGCAATGCTAAAACTGCTAACACTATGGCTATAACCACTGAGGCGAGCGTAATAAGAAAAGTTTCAGTTAAAAATTGAATAATCAATTGTTTTTTACTACTGCCCAATACCTTTCTAATGCCTACTTCTTTTGAACGGTTTACTGCCTGTGCGGTAGCAAGATTGATGAAGTTTATACTGGCAATAATTAAAAGAATTAAACCAAGTAAACTTAATGCGGTAACCAATGCCTTGCTAAAAGTACTTCCCCGATAAGTTCCAAACTCGCTCTGATAGTGTATATTTCTTAAGGGCTGTAATATATAACCATGGTTCGCGTATTCAGTCGGCGTGTACTTTTTAACAAACGGTTTAAGGTCGTTTTCGAATTGACGAGACGACATATTTTGAGGAAGCACTATAAAAGTGTTTAAAGATCCGTCCTCACTTGTCCAATCCGGTGAAATGTCTTCTCCTGTGGTATTTTTAAAAGAAAGCACAACCTGGAGGGGAAAGTCGGTATTGACAGGAATATTTTTAAGGACGCCTGTTACCTTGAAAATTTCATGATTATGCGAAATGGATTTACCCATGGCTGTATGCCAATCTCCAAAATATTTTTCTGCTGTCTCCTGAGTAATTACTGCAGTATTTTTGTCTGCCAAAGCGGTTTTTAAATTGCCTGCAAGGAGGGGAAAATTGAATATGTCGAAAAATTCAGGCTCAGCAAAAAATACATTTTCTTTAAATTTATTTTGTGGTGCATTAGCATTATCATTTAATATCGTTACCTGCTGATTATCCCGGCCATATATTCGGGCAATATGTTCCAGTTGAGGAAAGTCGTTTCTCAAACCTTCTGCGAGCGGAAAGGCACTGCCTTTCGAATAATTCATTCCATCCCTGGTTTTTGTTGCTGCGACCACTCTGTAAATGCGTTCCTTGTTTTTATGAAAATTATCAAAGCTTGTTTCAAATTGGATTAATAGGAAAACAAGCAGGCAGGAAGCAATGCCTACTGCTAAGCCGATAGCATTAATTGTTACGTAGGATTTATGGCTGCGTATATTTTGCCATGCGGTTTTGAAATAATTTCTGAACATAAAGGATTAGTATTGGCGTTGAGCAAGAATAATGTGTAAATAGCGCCAAGAAATATGCCGTCTACTTACTAATCTGAAAATCAATAAGATGTGAACTCATGGGGAGAAAGAAATGTACGCTTTTGATACAGTAAGTGTTCACTTTTAAGATAGTTCAATGACATTCCACACAAGAACATTGCTGCCATTTTAAGATCAACACTCTTTTTAAGTAAAAATGTTGGCTATTTTATATTCGAGGTTAATATAGCTACCCTCTGTTTTATTGGGGCTAATGTATTTATTTTCTTATTCCTTATTTTTTGTTCCTTATTTCTTATTCCCCTGGCTTTGGCTCTTGACTCATGACTCCCGACTAACGACTAAGGACTCATGACTCCCGACTCCCGACTCTCATTTAACTTCCTGCATATCCACAAGCTTCTTATATATTCCATTATGTGCGATCAGTTCTTCATGCCTGCCCCTTTCCACGATCTCCCCTTTTTGTAGTACAATGATCTCATCTGCATGCCGAACCGTAGAAAGCCGGTGTGCAATGACCAGGCTGGTACGGTCTTTCATCAGGTTGTTGATGGCATCCTGCACAAGCCTTTCACTTTCCGTATCCAGGGACGATGTTGCTTCGTCCAGGATCAGTATGGGCGGGTTTTTTAACACGGCCCTGGCAATGGTCATTCTTTGCCTCTCCCCGCCACTTAATTTGGAACCCCTGTCTCCAATGTTGGAAAGATATCCGCCTTCCTTATGAGAGATAAACTGGTGCGCATTGGCGATACGGGCCGCTTTCTCAATTTCTTCAAGGGATGCTGTTGGATTACCCAACGCGATGTTGGCAGCGATGGTATCATTAAACAAAATGGGTTCTTGCGTAACGATGCCCATCAGGTTGCGCAGGTCTTTTAACGCATAGTTTTTAATGTTGATGCCATCAATCAGCAGTTCGCCACTGCTCACATCATGAAAACGCGGTACAAGGTCTGCAAGGGTAGATTTTCCCGCACCCGAAGATCCAACCAGGGCAACCGTTTTGCCTTTTTCAATGACCAGGTTGATATTTTTCAGAATGCCCTTTTCCTGGTATGCAAAGCCCACATTACGAAGTTCAATGGAATGATTAAATGAACTGATGTGTTTTGGATTATCAATCTCTTTGATGGTTTCTTCAACCGTAATTAATTGCTGGATTCGTTCTATACTGGCGGCACCTTTCTGGATATTATATGAAGCCGAACTGAAAGATTTCAGTGGGTTGATGATCTGCGTGAAAATGGCAATATAAGTCAGGAAGTCAGTTGCGTTTAGCGCGAAATCTTTCAGGAGTACCAATCTTCCTCCATAAAAAAGCACACAACAAACCGCCAGTATTCCCAGTGTTTCAGAAACTGGGGAAGCCAGGTCGCGGCGACGGTTGGCCTTGTTTTTTATATTATACAGCAATTCATTTTCATTGTTGAATTTTTTCAGTTGCTGATCTTCTGCATTAAAGGCTTTTACTACCCGCATTCCACCGAGGGTTTCTTCGATGGTACTCAGTATATCGCCCAGTTTTTCCTGTACACGGGTGGATACTTTTTTGAGCGACCTGCCGATTCTCCCGATCACCAATCCTGCGATGGGCAGGAAAAGCAGGAGAAATAATGATAATTCCGGACTCAGTTTGATCATCGCGAAGAGGTAGAGAATTATGATCACCGGTTCACGGAAAAAAGTTTCCAGGAAACTGATCGTGGAAAACTCCACATCCTGCAGATCATTTGTCAGTTTACTCATGATATCCCCTTTCCGCTGATCGTTGAAGAATCCTACGGGTAATTGCAGGATTTTTTGGAACATATCGGAACGCATATCATTGATAATGCGGTTACGGATAGGCGCTAAAACGTACATCGATAAATACAGGAAGATGTTTTTCAGCAGGATTGCCGTTAACAGTATAATACAGATAAGGCCAAGTGCCTTTACCTTTCCGGCATCGGTAACTAGCAGCTGTGAGAGGAATTCATAAAAAGTATCGGTAACTTTTCCGATACTGAACCTGGAGCCGAGCAGTTTATTATTTTCCTGGATGCCAAAAATGAGCGAAAGGAAGGGTGCCAGTAAAGCCAGTGAAATCAAAGAAAATACGGCCGATAAGAGGTTTAAAATGAAATAAAATGCTACCAGCCCGGGGTATTTACTAATATATTGAAAGATGATCCGTAGACTCTTCATGTATGAGATTATGCTAATTTCAGGGAATAGGGGCAAAAGTAACTATTTTTACACCCATCAAATAACAAAGCTATGGAGGAAGGGAAAAGACAGAAACAGGTATCCAGTGTGATCCTGCAGGAAATGAACGACATATTTCAGCGTCTTGGGCTGAACATGATCGATGGTGGTATGATCTCTATTTCTGATGTTAAGATAACGCCAGACCTGCTGGAGGCCCGGATTTACCTGAGCCTTTTCAAGGTAAAAAACCAGGAAGAGACCTTAAAGAAAATAGAAGGCAGGAACTATGAAGTAAAAAAGGAGCTGGCTGCACGGGTTAAGCACCAGTTAAGGCGTATACCGGAACTCCGGTATTTCCTGGATGATACGCTTGACCATGTTTTTAAAATGGAAGAGTTATTCAAAAAAATCAACGAAGAGAAAAAGCCATAACCTGTTGCATGTATTTCAACTTCGCCTGGAGATATTTTAAAGCAAAAAAATCAACAAATGCCATTAACATCATTTCATGGGTGAGTGTAACAGCTATTATGATAGGCACAGCTTCCCTGATAATCATCTTAAGCGCATTCAATGGATTTGAAAGCCTTGTGAAATCGCTCTATTCTTCCTTTTATACAGACCTCCGGGTTATGCCGGCAAAGGGAAAGATCCTTACCATTACCCCTGAACAGGCGCAAAAAATTGGCAAATTCCCGGGCGTAAAAGCGGTTTCATTCATTGCGGAAGAAAAAGCATTGTTGCAGAACGGCGACTACCAGGCCATTGTTTTTATTAAAGGTGTGGATTCAAATTATGCTGCTGTTGCCGGAGTGCCTGAAAAAATTATCCGGGGGACCTTTTCTGTTGGAACCGCTGATGAACCGCGGCTTGTACTCGGCGCAGGTATTGAAAATGCCATAGGCGTTTTGTCGGACAGGAGTATTTTACCTATTTCGGTTTACCTTCCCCGTAAGGGAGCCACTAACCTGGGTAATCCGCTTGAATCCCTCAGTCAGGGGGAGATCATACCTGCCGGAAGTTTTGCCATACAATCTGAGTTTGATAACAAGTATGTGATCACCAACATTGACTTTATGCGCCGTTATCTTAATTACGGTGAAGATGAATACAGTTCCATTGAAATTGCACTTACAGATTTACGTGAGGAAAAGAAAGTGAAGGAAGGATTGCAGCAATTGCTGGGTGGGGCAAGTCTGGTACAAAATAAATATGAGCAGAATAAAAGCCTCTACTCTACGATTCAGTTGGAAAAATGGGCCATTTATGCCATATTTTCCCTGATCCTGCTGGTGGCCGCATTTAATATGATCGGTGCATTAAGTATGCTGGTGCTGGAGAAAAAGAAGGATATACAGGTGCTGCAGGCGATGGGTGCTGAACAGGGGCTTATCCGCAAAATATTTATGAGTGAGGGGTTACTATTGGCGATGATTGGAGCGGGAGGGGGGATACTTGTGGCACTTTTTTTATATTACCTGCAGGTGAATTATAAACTGGTGCCCATCCAGGGGGAATCTTTCCTTATCGATCATTATCCGGTTAAACTGGTGATCTGGGATTTTTTACTGGTAATTGCCACTGTTTTTCTGATTGGCTTACTGGCTTCCTGGTTTCCGGCCATGCGGGCGGCAAAACAGCCCTTTGAGCTCCGGAATTAACATGTTTAAAGTTTAATTTAAAATACAAGCCCACAGAGAGCCACAGAGAAAAAATCGAGGGCCACAGAGGACACTACTGTATTGCTCTGTGGCCCTCCATTCTCTCCGTGGCTCTCTGTGGGCTAATTATTTAGTGAAAAGAAGCCAATTTATTATCACAATACGTTCATCGCCTTAATAATCACCCAATGATTCAGGAAGCTGAGCCAGTGCTTTGGCCAACTGTTCATCGTTAGGTGCCACGCCATGCCAGTTATGGTCGTTTTCCATGAAGTCAACGCCTTTACCCATTGTGGTATGCATCATTATGGCAATGGGTTTTCCTTTTCCGGTCAGGGCCTTTGCCTGTTCCAGCACTGCAATAACATCATCCATATCATTGCCTTTCATTTCAAGTGTTTCCCAACCAAATGCTTCAAATTTGGTTCGGATATTTCCAAGGCTGATCACTTTATCGGTAGGACCGTCGATCTGCTGGCCGTTCCAGTCGATGGTTGAAATGAGGTTATCCATTTTATGATGAGCAGCAAACATTACCGCTTCCCAGATCTGGCCTTCCTGTAATTCGCCGTCGCCATGAAGTGAGTAGACCAATTGGGGGTCATTGTCGATTTTTTTAGCTTTTGCAATTCCCAATGCCACACTCATTCCCTGGCCAAGAGATCCGGATGCAATACGAACCCCAGGTAAATGTTCATGTGTTGCAGGATGGCCCTGCAGACGGGTGTTTAGCTTACGGAAACTAGCCAGTTCCTTTACCGGGAAGTAGCCCGTTCTGGCCAAAACTGAATAAAATACAGGCGAAATATGCCCATTAGACAGAACAAAAACGTCTTCTCCCTTCCCCTCCATGTTAAAGGCAGGATTGTGTTTCATGACCTTGAAATAGAGGGCGGTCAGGAAGTCGGCACAACCCAATGACCCACCCGGATGGCCGCTTTGAACGCCATGAACCATCCTTACAATATCGCGCCTGACCTGAGAAGCTGTTTGAGAAAGAGAAGACATATTCATTTTTGCTTTAGTGGCGCAAAGCTAAAAATTAAAAATGAAGGGGATGGGGTTTTTACGTAGAAAATCGGCGGATTCCCTCGAGTTGGTATTAATTTGTTATTAAGATACCAAATTCTCGTAAAAAGGCGTTAACTATGCAGTGAATTTACTCTTCGCTACACCTGAAAGAAATATATGTAAATTCCTCAAATAGATTGACTTGCCATATTATTCAATTTATTTAAGGCCTTCAACTGGTTTTTCATGGATAAGATTTTATTAGGTACATCAATTGCATTCTTCATCACATTTGCAGCTATACCTGTAATCATTCAAGTTTCAGATGCCAAGAAACTCTTTGATGTTCCTGATGAGCGCAAAGTACACCTGACACCAATTCCTTCTCTTGGAGGTCTTGGAATCTTTGCAGGTATGATCCTAGCATTCCTGGTTACATTTCCCATTTCTCTTGCCCAGGAGTTTCAATATTTTTTTGCAGCTGCATTGGTAATATTTTTTCTGGGACTAAAAGATGACATCCTGGTAATATCACCCATCAAAAAACTAATTGGTCAGTTTATTGCAGCTTTCCTGATTATTTATAAAGGGGGGATCCAAATCAAGAGTATGCATGGTTTTTTGGGTGTATATGAATTACCCGAAGTAATGAGCCTGGCATTGACTTATCTGACAGTTATTGTGATCATCAATTCTTTCAACTTAATTGACGGTGTTGACGGATTGGCAGGAAGCCTGGGTCTGATGACTGCACTCGTATTTGGTACCTATTTTTATTATATCGGGCAATTACCTTACGCCGTACTTGCTTTTGTGCTGGCAGGCAGCCTTTTGGGATTCCTGATTTTCAATCATTCACCGGCTAGGATCTTCATGGGTGATACCGGCTCTTTATTACTGGGACTGATCAATGCCATATTGGTTATACGATTTATTTCCACTGCCGACGATCCAACATCTGTTTATCCAATTTCATCAACCCCCGCCATTGGTTTTGCCATTTTGATGGTCCCCCTATTTGATACGATCAGGGTTTTTTCTGTTCGTATTTTAAACAGGCGTTCGCCGTTTAGTCCGGACCGGAATCATATTCATCATTTGTTGCTGGATAAAGGCTTGTCACATTCAGTAGTAACATACACCTGTGTAGCCATCAATTTATTGTTTATTGCTTTTGCGTTCTTTGCACGTGAATGGGGTTCAACCTTTGTTTTATTGACAATGATAGCCATAGCCTCCATTGGCACAGCTGTTTTATTTTATACCAAGTCAAGGCCCAGATTATATGTCGGGGAACGTATGGGTCAAAATGAACCTGCCATCACCTCACAGAAAATTCTTTCTTTCCGAAAGAAAAATTACGTTGCACCGGAAGATAACTAAGTCATCCCCGTCTATTTTACCTGCTTTTTTTTAAATCCTTTCATTAGCTTTGCAGGGATTTAATTTTATACATATGTCAGAAGAACTGCAGTTGCAAGTAGAACTCGCCAATGATTCCATGAAAAAAGCCATTGGGCACCTGGAGGCTGAACTGGTTAAAATTCGCGCAGGAAGAGCCAATCCGCAAATGTTTGACGGCCTTACGGTGGACTATTACGGTACACCTACGCTTATCAGCCAGGTTGGTAATATAACGGTGGCGGATGCACGCACATTGACCATTCAGCCCTGGGAAAAGAATATGCTTCAACCGATTGAACGTTGTATTATAGCGGCGAACCTGGGGGTGACACCTCAAAATGATGGTATCATTATCCGGATTTTTCTTCCCCCGCTAACAGAGGAACGCAGGAAAGAAATCGTTAAAAAAGTACATGCTGAAGGAGAACATTCAAGGGTTGCCATCAGGAATATAAGGCGTGAAGCGATCGAGCATATCAAGAAACTGCAGAAACAAGGGGTAAGTGAAGACCTGGCGAGTGATGCCGAAAAAGAAGTTCAGGATATGACGAACAACTACATCGCACAGGTTGAGAAGCACCTGGTTGCCAAAGAAAAAGAGATAATGTCCATTTAAAATAATATGAATATTTACCTGGCCCTGTAGTTTTTACTGCGGGGTCTTTTTATTTATTTGCCAGGTATACGCCCCCAAGAATAATGCACAGACATCCTATCTGAACCGGATTGATTTGTTCGTTTGCAAGTACACCCCAGAATAATGCCACAAAGGGGATACCATATGTTACCATGGAAGAAAAAACCGGCCCGGCTCTTTTTAGCAAAACATAAAATAAGATCGAAGCAACCGCTGTTCCCATTATTCCGAGGACCATGCTTGCCCCGGTGGCATACATAAACGCTTTACTCAAATCAGCAACGGAAAAAAAACCTGTAGCCCAAAGAATAATTACAGCGGGAATGATCAGTAATGTGAAGGCCACAGTTGCAATTTGCCTGGAGCCGATTTCTTTAAGATATTTACTAACCAGGTTTACATTGATACCATATAGTAATGTGGCCAGGAGTATAAAAGAAGCATATCCAAGATAGCCGAAACTCATCTTTTTATTTCCTGCCAGGATTAAAAGTACCAAACCGGCAAAACCAATGAGGACACCTGCCCATTTTCGCCATCCGATCTGCCTGTTAAAAAATAATGCACCTATCAGTAAAGTAAAAAGAGGTGTTAATGCATTTAATATGCCGGCCAGCGAACTGTCTAATTTTGTCTCAGCAACGCAAAAAAGGTATGCCGGGAAAAAGGTTCCCAGCAGACCGGATAAGAAAACAAGCAATCGTTTACCGGCTGGCACTGCTTTAAAAGCCTGTATCGAAAAAGGCAGGAGCACCATTCCCGCACTCAGAATGCGTATAGAGGCAACCTGGTAAGCAGACAGGGATGTCATCCCCTCTTTCATCAGAATAAAAGAACTTCCCCAAATAAATGATAAAAGAATAAAAATTACCCAGTTAAAAAGATTGCTTTTCAATAATTTTTAATTTTTTCAAAGATGCGCTTTTTTGAAAGCATTGAATTGACTTCTGAATAAATATTTCAAATCTGCTTTTTTCATAAATGTTTATAAATCGATACGTTTTATAGGGTTGCGCTTTTGATTTAATGAGTGGCATAAAGTAAGTTTGCGCAATAATTAATATTAAAATTAATTCTTATGGGATTTTTAAAAGAATTTAAAGAGTTTGCTGTAAGGGGCAATGTCATGGATCTGGCCATTGGCGTGATCATTGGCGGAGCGTTCAATAAAATTGTAACTGCCTTGGTTGAAAGTGTTATTATGCCAATCATTGGTATGATCATTGGTGATGTTGATAAATTTACTCAATTAACTATCGGTGGCATAAAAGTTGGGGCACTTATTCAGGCCACTATTGATTTTATCATTATCGCCTTTGTTCTTTTCCTTGTGGTGAAAGCTATGAACAGAATGAAAGATAAAAAAGTCCAGGAAGCTCCGCCTCCAACTAAAACGGAAGTATTGCTCGAAGAAATCAGGGATTCATTGAGGAAGTAATTAAATATTCATTCAGATAAACGGCATGTTTGAAAAAGCATGCCGTTTATTATAAATCAAATTCAAGATGAAGAAATTGCTGTTCGTGTTATGTTTATTTCCAACTGTTGCATTATTTGCACAGGATGCAACAGTTAAGGAGTTGAAATCAACCGCAGAAAAAAAACTGGAAGAAGATACCACCCACAAAGAAGGCTGGAAAAAAGGTATTAAAATTAATCTTGGATTAGCCCAGGGCAATACTAGTAATTGGGCGGCAGGCGCCGAAAAGAGTTCATTTACCATTAATTCTTATGTAAACCTGTTTGCGAATTTGAAAAGGGGAGATAATGAATGGACCAATAACCTTGATCTTTATTATGCCCTGATAAATACAACTTCTCAGGGTACACGGAAAAATGACGACAGGATTGACTACTTTACTAAATACACACACAAGATAAAACCCAAAATGGGGTTTGGTGTTGTAGGTAATTTCAGGACCCAGTTTAGTGACGGATTTGATTATGAAAAGACGCCCAAAGAAAAGATATCCGGATTTTTTGCACCCGCTTATCTCACCATAGCACCTGGTTTCGATTGGACACCTACTAAATGGTTCAGTGTATTCGTATCTCCCATATCGGGAAGATGGACCTATGTTAATGATGATAATCTGACTGGCAGATATAATGTTGATCCGGGAAAAAACCTGCGTACAGAAATGGGGGGGTATTTAACAGCAAATTTCCAAAAGGATATAGCCAAAAATGTAAACTTCAAGAGCCGGTTCGATTTATATTCCAATTATCTTGAAAACCCCCAGAATGTGGATGTTTTCTGGACAAATATTTTAACCCTGAAAGTCAATAATTTCCTGAATGTGACCTACAATTTTGACCTGATTTATGATGATGATGTGAAGATTTTTGGCCCTAATGGGGATGCCCCCAGGACCCAGATCAAATCACTGTTGTCTGTAAACTTTACCACCAGGTTTTAATTCAGGATAAAAAACTAGATTTGCCTGTTATCATTGTAAAAGTGGCCTTTAACCTCCATAAAATTAAGTCTTGAATAGTTCATCATACCAGATAAAACTGCCTCAGTTTGAAGGCCCTTTTGATCTCCTGCTTTTCTTTATTGAAAGAGATGAACTGGATATTTATAATATTCCCATTACGAAAATCACACAGGACTTCCTGGATTTTCTGCATACATCAGAAGAACTGAATATTGAACTCAGCAGTGAATTCATCTTATTTATATCAACCCTTATGCGAATAAAAGCCAAAATGCTTTTACCCCGCAAGGAACTGGATGAGCAGGGTAATGAAATAGATCCGCGCCAGGAACTGATTGATAAGATCCTTGAGTATAAGAAGTTTAAAGAAGCCTCCGCTAAGCTGGCAGAAATGGAAGCCGAGCGGATGTTTATGGTTAAGCGGGGTAATCTCCAGAAAGAGTTATCACTTGTTGGAGAAGAAGCTTCCGAAGGAACCGAGATCCAGAATATCACTTTATTCAAACTAATGAAGGTTTTTGAAAAAGTGATGCAACGGATGTATGACCGGAACAATAAACCCCAACACGTGGTGTATCGGTATAATTACACCATGGAGGAAAGCAGGGAATATATGCTGAATACTGTTTCCGCTGAAAAGACCCTCTCATTCGAAAAAGTTTTTGATATCTGTACAGACCGGATACATGCCATTTTCCTTTTTCTGACCATTCTCGAACTGGCACAACAAAAGTATTTAACGGTCCTGGTTGGGGAGGGTCGTAATAACTTCATCATTACCTATAACGAAGAAAGGGAAAATGAAGCTGAACCTGAGCAGGATTCCATTGATCAGTAAACAGGTTTTCCAATTTCCCGGGATTGTAAAGTGCCGTTTCCTGAAACAAGAGGGTTCATAAAAATTAGCCACGGAATACACGGAAAAACAGCCTGCAAATATTCTGTTATTGCATTTTTCCCGGCTGTTGGTCTGTGTATTCTGTGGCAACATTTAATGTAGTTCTCTCAAAGCATTTATTGGTATTGTCAATAAACAAATTTCACCCCTTATATCTTCTTTTAAGCAATTCTCAGGAAAATCAATAAATCTACTATCAAAATAGCCACTAATTTTTCCGTTGGTAAAGTATTAAACAATCTGTTTTTTCTACTGCTTCTCTTTATGTAATTTAACAGGGTGGAAATATCAACAACCAGAATGAAGATATTGGTACCTGATCCTGCCAGGTACAAAGATGAGTCGGTTATTAACGCCACCCTGTCTTTCGTTCCTTATTTGAATTACCTGAAAAAACGAATTGAGGATCCCACACAGCAGTTTGCTGACTTCTATCGCCATGTTATAAGCCGTTTTGAAGCCTGCCCGGAAATGTTGCAGCCTTTACAAAACCGTGACCTCTTTGAAAAAAATGAAGATCTTTTCCAGCTTGTTGCCTCAACCATTTTTCCTGTTTCCAGAGATGCGAATCTTCAATATTATGCTTTTGGAACACCGTATAAGTTCCAGATATTTTTTTATTCAAAATCATATAGTGATTATTTCACCCCGGATGAAAACGGGTATGTGAGTTTCCCGCCGGAAAGACCCTTTGAGCAATTAGAATATGAGTATATGCTGATGGCGTACCGGATGGTTTTCAGGCGGTATTATCAAATTGAGATCAGTGTGCCAGACAGGACAACCAATCGCTGGGTAGATAAAGCAACAGGCATCCGGCGTTACAGCAGGATTCATATTGATGAAAGCTTTATTGATGTGCACATTGACGGTGATCTGCCGCCATTTCCAAAGGGATGTATTGATCCAAATACAAATAAACTCATCGACATTGATATTCTTCAGCAAAAATTACCCCTTTCATTGTTTCGATTTGAAGGATTTATTATCCGCAGGAGTATCGTTGATGTAACTGTTGAGGAAAGTATCAAGGAAGTAAAGAATGCATTAATTGAAATCCAGTCCAACAACCCGGAACCAGGATATGAAAAAGTAAGGTCCGCCATTGAAACATTACTGGGCCTGAAAAAAGTTGAAGTCAGCCTTAGCCCTTTCCTGAAGCTTAACGAAAGATATGTTTATAATGAACGTTATTCCGGCAGAAGCGTTTTGCTGTCAGGCCTTGATAAAGCAAATCAAAAAGAAGAAGCCTATCATCAGCTGGCAGTATTACTCAATCAACATAAGAAACCGCTTTATATAAGCAATATGTTGGAGCAGGGAGCAGAGCAGTCGCAGTTCCCATTACTTCCCTTCCTGAAACATACTGGTGCCTGTTGCTATATTGTAGCCCCTTTATTTCAGCAGGAAGAGCTTATTGGTATGATGGAGGCGTCATCTCCTCATGCCGGTGTTTTGGATACGGAAATATTGAAAAAACTTGAACCGGTATATACATTTTTTGAAATGGCCTGTAAAAATAATATCGTACAGTTCCATAATGAGATTGAGTCACTGGTAAAAGAACAATTTACTTCCCTGCAGCCAATTGTTGAATGGAAATTCCTGGAAGAAGCATGGGCCTACTTAAAAGAAAAAGAAAAAACACCCAGCCCTGAAATGGGAATGGTAAAGTTTGAGAAAGTCTTTCCTGTATATGGGGCCATAGATATCCGTAATTCTTCAACCGAAAGGATCCGCTGCCTGCAGGCAGATCTGCTTGAGCACCTGCAATGTATAGACGATTTTGTGCATCAGATGGTGGGTAGTGCAAATGATAAAGTAAAGGAATACCTTATATCACTCAAAAGCAGGAATGAATCATTCAAAGAAAAAACATCTGGTCATTTACTGGCTGAAGATGAAGCAAAAGTGAGTGATTACCTGGAAAATGAAGTGAAATCCTTTTTTCATCATTTATCTCATACGAACAATGATTTAGCAGAAAAAGCCAGTCAATACCTGGAAATGATTGATCCGGTTCGGGGCAGCATGCAGCGAAACAGGCAGCGTTTTGATGATAGTATCGATATGATCAATAATGTTATATCTACTTACCTGGAAAATGAGCAGTTGAAGATTGATAAAGTGTATCCGCATTATTTTGAAAAATTCAGGACCGATGGTGTGGAGTTTAACATTTATATCGGGGGATCACTTACACCAAACAAGAGCTTCGATTATATTTATTTAAAAAACATACGCTTCTGGCAATTGATCACCATGGCTGAAATCACCAGGCTTACCTATCAGTTGGAATCCAAGCTGCCCCTGACTTTGAAAACCACCCAACTTATCCTGGTTCATGGAAATGCCATCTGCATTGGTTTTAGGCGTGATGAAAGGCGTTTTGACGTGGATGGAGCGGAGAGTATCCGTTTTGAGATACTGAAGAAAAGGGTTGATAAAGTTAAGATTACAAATACTGGTGAAAGACTTACACAGCCTGGCACCATTGCTATTGTCTATACTAATGCTAAAGATGCTGCGGAATATGATGAATACCTGCATTTCATGCAACAGAAAAATCTAATGGTTGGGGAAAAAGAAATGCTCGACCTGGAAGATGTTCAGGGTATAAGCGGACTTAAGGCAATACGGATTAGGATAAATCTTGGTTAAAATGCCGGCTTGAAAAAAGTTAAATAAAAGTATCAGGGTTTTATTAACGGCGAGTATTTAAATTCAAGGATATTGGCCATTCCGTTCCTGGCTTCATTGGAAACAAACAAATCACCTTCTGGCGAGAAAGAAAGACCTTCCGGTTGTTTGAATATTTTTTTATCCAATGTAAATACTTCTTTTGCCTTGCCATTATGATCAGCTATAATCAACAGGCTATTAACAGAGGCAATAACATAAAGATCCCCGGTTAATGGATGAAAGGCTGCCGCTGAAGGTTTAAGTAAATCATTTTTATTGAGTGGATTGGAACTTAGGCCGGAAAGGTCCAGGTTGAAACCGGGAATGCTGTCTGTTTCGCTTTTATCTAAAGAGAATGAATAACCTAAAACTTTTCCATCAGTATTACTGCATTCTTTACAAAGAATTACGAGGCGGTTATTTGCGGGATCGTAGAAAATGGATTCGAAATTAAATTTCCCTTTAAGCGGAAACTTAAATTCTTCTGAACTCATGCTGTCTGTAAAAGGGTTCATGATCCTGGAAATGTTGCCATTGCTTCTCATGGCATACCAATCTTTCCCATCGTAACAAAGGTCTTCATAATCTCCTCCTTTATGAAACCTATATCCATTAGAGGGTGGGCGGTTATCAGTATAGATCTTGAAAAGCTTGCCTTCTTCATCATTTAAGGCAATGAGTGCTCCCAGTGTTTTATCATACACAATACCGGAGATCTCATCAAGGTCTTCTCCCAGTTTGATTTTTACCGGGTTTTCCAGGCTATATCCAGCGGGGCTTTTGATTTCCGGCTTGTTTTTCTTTGCAGACGTACATCCGGTGATCAGGATTAAGAAAAAAAACAGATATTTCATATTCGAATGAGTCTTGTTTTAAAAATACTAATTAATTATTGTAATTTAATCGCTTATCAGCAAAGGTTATGGATAACTTACTTGAACAATCAGAAAAAACGGTTACTGCTTTATATGAAACGCTTACCAAGCCTGAATTACTTTACCATAATATAGTACATACCCGTGAGGTAGTTGAAGCTGTTCAGCTCATGCACGGCTTTTATCAACTTTCCCCGGAGGAAGATCTGGCCCTGCAGATTGCTGCCTGGTGGCATGATGTAGGGTATCTTTATGGACCGCCGGAAAATCATGAAGCACGAAGTGCTGAAAAAGCGCGGATATTCCTGACTGATTTAAAAGCTGAGGAGTCCCTCATTATAAAAGTAGAAGCCTGTATCATGGCAACCAGGATGCCCCAGTTACCAACTGGTCTGATGGAGGAGATAATATGTGATGCGGATCTTTTTCACCTCGGAACTTCCGCATTCAAAGAAAACAGTAAGATGCTAAGGCGAGAAATTGAACTGATTACCGGGTTGCCCATGAAAGGCTCAGACTGGAGATTTTCGACCCTTAATTTACTGGAGCGGCATCATTATTTTACGGGGTTTGCCCAGGAAAGATTGAATGAAGGCAAAAAGAAAAACCTGGATGAGCTGAAAGCAAAATACGAAGAGAAGCTCCTGGAAAAGAACCTGGAAAAAGAGCATGCAGATAACCAGGAGATCAAGGAAGCCGGGCTGGAAAAGAAGTCTTCCACAAAACCCAAAAAAAGAAAAGTGGAAGTTCCGAAAAGGGGCATCGAAACGATGTTCCGGCTTACTTCCAGAAATCACATGGAACTAAGTGGTATGGCCGATAGTAAGGCTAATATCATGATATCTGTTAATGCGATCATCATTTCTGTTGTGTTGAGTTTATTGCTTCGCAGGCTCGAGGATATGCCCCAGTTCCTCATACCTACACTGATTCTGCTGGCCGTAAATATAACTACCATCATCTTTGCTGTTCTCGCCACAAGACCGAATACTACAAAAGGTTATTTTACCAGGGAGGATATCCATCAGAAAAAGGTGAACCTGCTGTTTTTTGGAAATTTTCATAAGATGGGCCTCGATGATTTCCACTGGGGCATGAACGAAATGATGAAGGACCCTGAGTATTTATACTCCAGTATGATCCGTGATATTTATTTCCTGGGGAAAGTATTGGGTACCAAATATCAGTTACTCAGAATTTCGTACAGCGTTTTTATGTACGGAATTATTTTGGCCGTATTATCATTCGCCGTTGTTGAATTGATACATGTGTTTTGATAATCCAGACAGCACTAAGTCCTTTTTGATATAGTTCTTACCCCATCAGGGTGGTTACCATCACTTTGTCTTTCATCATTTCTCTAACAGTGTCAGCAATACCCTGTGCGTCATAACCACACTCCCGGTGCAGTTCTTTCAGTGTACCATGCTCTACCAGCCTATCTGGTATTCCCAATATTTTTATGGCGGCATGGTAATTGTTTGCAGACATAAATTCGGTAACTGCGCTGCCAAACCCACCTACTATGGTGCCATCTTCAACAGTGATGATTTTCCGGTATTTGCTGAACACTTCATGCAGCAAGGCTTCATCCAGCGGTTTTACAAATCTGATATCGTAATGTGCGGGATTAATACCATCGTTTTTAAGTTCCCGAATAGCTGCAGCCGCGAAATTGCCCGGATGGCCAAAGCTTAAAATGGCAATTTCTTCACCATCTTTTATTTTTCTTCCGGTACCGATTTTAATTTCTTTCATCTCCGTTTTCCATTCCGGCATAACGCCCTCGCCACGTGGGTAGCGGATAACCATAGGCGAATTGGTGGATTCCATTTGCGCCGTATACATCAGGTTGCGTAATTCACTTTCGTTCATTGGGGCACTGATGATCATATTAGGGATACACCTGAAATAGGGAATGTCATATGCCCCGTGATGCGTTGGGCCATCTTCGCCAACAAGACCGGCTCTGTCAAGACATAGCACAACCGGTAATTTTTGGATGGCAACATCATGTACCACCTGGTCGAAAGCGCGTTGCATGAAAGAAGAATAAATATTACAGTAAACACGGAGTCCCTGTGTTGCCATACCGGCACTTAATGTAACAGCGTGTTGTTCGCAAATGCCTACATCAATCGCGCGGTCAGGCATTTTTTCCATCATGAATTTCAGCGAAGAACCAGATGGCATTGCGGGAGTAATGCCAAATATCCTGTCATTTTTTTCGGCCAGTTCTATTATGGTGTGTCCAAATACATCCTGGTATTTTGGAGGCTGTGGTGTTTCGAATCTTTTTTTATAGATCTCGCCAGTAACTTTATCAAATAATCCCGGAGCATGCCACTTGGTCTGGTCCTGTTCGGCGAGCGAATATCCCTTACCCTTCACCGTTATGATGTGGAGGATCTTTGGACCGGGAATATCTTTCAGGTCCTGCAAGGTATCAACCAGCTTTGTAATATTATGACCATCTATCGGGCCAAAATACCTGAGTTTCATCGCTTCAAAAAGATTACTGCTTTTGCTGATGAAACCTTTAACACTATGTTCCAGTTTGCTGGCCATTTCACGGGAGAAATTTTTCCCAACAGGAAGTTTACCTAATGCATGCCAGATATCGTCCTTTATTTTATTATAGGTATGTGAAGTAGTAATATCTGTAAGGTATTCTTTTAGCGCTCCAACATTCGGGTCAATACTCATACAGTTATCATTAAGAATAATGAGTACATCCGAGTCTGATACACCTGCGTGGTTCATGGCCTCAAAAGCCATGCCTGCTGTCATGGCCCCATCACCGATAACGGCAATCGACTTGCGGTCTTTTTCACCTTTATATTTAGCAGCAATGGCCATTCCCAAAGCGGCAGAAATGGAAGTGGATGAGTGTCCTACACCAAAAGTATCGTATTGACTTTCACTTCTCTTGGGGAACCCGCTGAGGCCTTTGTATTTTCGGTTTGTATGAAAATTTTCCCTTCGGCCGGTAAGGATCTTATGCCCGTATGCCTGGTGGCCAACATCCCAAACCAGTTGGTCATATGGCGTATTGAAAACATAATGCAGGGCTACACTCAGTTCCACCACACCCAAGCTGGCCCCAAAATGCCCGCCATGGACGCTTACCACATCAATAATGTATTGGCGTAGCTCGTCGCAAACCTGGTGTAACTGATCTTTACCAACTTTACGCAGGTCTTCGGGGATATTAATTTCCTGTAATAAGGGTCCAGCCTTGATCTCCATGTAGGACAAAAATTAAGGGGTAAAATTATTAAAGTTTAAGCAGACAGCCGATTTACCGGTTGTAAGTTAACCGGATTATTAACAAAAAACCTTGTTTTTTGTTCCTTTTCTTAGTCTTTTATTCCTTTAAATATTTCACTTTCACCAGATTGACCATGGATAACCCTGATAACGTATAAACCTTTGGCGAGTTTTTCAGTTGGAAAACTGAGAAGATTTGAGCCATTTGCAGCCTGAAATTGCTTTTGCAAAACCAGCATCCCCGCAGTATTCCAGAATTCAACCGAGATTTTTTCATTGACAGATGACTGAAAAGAAAACTGGAGATTATTATGAAAAGGATTTGGCGAAAGCTGCCTGCTTTGGGGCCCCTGATTTCCGGAAAGCTTTAGTATGGGTGAGATCCGGGATACCATCTTTTTATTGATCATATTCAACCTGAAATATTTTCCAGGAGCATCGGACACCACATAATTTATTTTTTGATCATCTGCAGAGCCAAAGGGAATATTTGCCAGCCATTCAAAATGGATACCATCTGTTGAAGCTTCCAGAACAAGGGAAGATAATTCAGAACAACCGGATATTTCAGCAGAGAACCTGGTTTCGTTGGCATTAATTGTACCTGTGAAGGATTTCAGGAAAATATTCAGAGGGGAACATGGGCCTACAACAAAAATGAAGTTTCGATAATCACATCCCTGTTTGGGACCAATGTTTATGGCATATTGCCCATAAGCGAGGTTTGGAATTACCAGGGTGGGGGAAGTAAAATCGATACCCGTTGTATATGTATCTGTTTCCGTAAATATGCCGTTACCATCAGCATCATACCCAAGAATATAATCCAAAGGGAAAAATGATGCTGCTGGCGATGTAAGTACGGTAAACTGTGCTGTTCCACCCATACAATTAGGATCTTCTGTGATAAACATGGAAATATTCAAACCTGGTTGGTCACCTGGTGTATTATTGGTACCACCGCCACTCTGTTGGGTATCTTTTAACCAGCTGCAAGCGCCATCCGTTTTACGGGCGAATGAATTACCTCTCCCTGCAGATTCACCAATGATCTCATAAACGATACCCATATTATCAAGATTGAACGTTTGCTGTGTACATCCTGCTACAGCTGCGGTAGTTATATCAGTTGATGTTTCCACTGGCAAATTGCGGGCAACCGCATCAATAACTTGTAAACCAGGACCTAACAAAACCAATTGTTCATTTGCCGACCCTCCATCTGTCAAAAAACCACCCCCAAAACTTGGAATAGGTGCGCTGGTGCAATTACAGGTTGTCCAGTTAAGGTCTGCGGTAACATTCATGTTGATATTGGTACATGGGGAAGGAAGGAAGTCCTGTCCGGCAATGACATAAAATTGACCAGGCTGCAGAATAGTACCTGACGGGATGGTAACTGAAAAATCGCCATCTGTAAGTATATAGCAGCCAATGTTCATTGGGCCCGGACCCATATTGAGGAGTTCTACAAATTCCGAGGGTGTACCACAGGCATTTCCAGGCCAGGGCATGTATTCATTAATAATTACACGACCCTGAGCATCAGCCTTTAATGGGGAAAGCAGGGTTGATAAAACGACAAAAAGCCAGACAGGGAAAAGTTTAAATATGGCTTTCATAGTTGGATATTAGGGTACTAGAGTAATATGTATATAACGAAGAAACGGGATAAAAAATTTTATTGAAGTTTATGAAAAAACGCTTGGTATTTATACGTTCAACCGATGGAAATCCTATTTCACCATTAGTCCAAAAGGCTTAATTTGGGGCGACTATTAGTTTAGTTTTGACCAAACCTAACGTTGCATATGCCCGGATTTCTCCAAAAATTTCCTAAATACTGGCTTTTCCAGGCTACAGGTTGGGGTATGTTTATTATCATCAATACTTTTTTTGCATTTACGTTTGATCGTTTTAATCCGGATTTTATTGGGCGTTTAATAACCTTTGTTGGGGTAGGCTTGCTTTTTTCTCATATTATGCGCAATGTGATAGGGCGTACCAAAATCCTCCAGCGGCCATTGAATCAACAGATTATAGGCTTGTTTCTCATCACCCTTTTCTTTGCCATAGTAGTTGGTATCCTGGAGAGCCTGTTTACATTCATTTTTGATATCCGCATTGATCAGGAGGCAGAAATTGGTGAAGCACAGGTAGTCGTAAGCAATTCATTTTATGCTTTTGTATACTTTTTTATCTGGAATATGATTTATTTCATATACCACTATATTGCCAAATCAAGATCACAACAACTTGACACCCTTCGCTTGCAGGCGATGGTAAAAGAACTGGAACTTAAGACCATTAAATCTCATATCAACCCGCATTTTATATTCAATGCTTTGAACAGTATACGCGCACTGATTGATGAAAATCCGCTGAGAGCGAGAGATGCAGTGACAGAGTTAAGTAATATTCTGCGAAGTAGTATGCAATCGGAAAACCTGGAAACTGTTACCCTTGAAAGAGAATTGAATATTGTGCGTGATTACCTTGCATTGGAACATATCCGTTTTGAAGACAGGCTTAGGGTTGAATACGATATTGATGAAGACACCCTTGATCAGCCTATCCCCCCAATGATGCTTCAGACCCTGGTGGAAAATGCCATTAAACATGGGATCAGTAAAAACGTGGATGGTGGCGTGGTGCGGATCATATCTGATTTTCGGGGAAATAATCATGAGCTCATTGTTCGCAATACCGGCAAACTGAATGGGGGCATGAATAAAGAAGGATTTGGCCTGAGCAGTACTGCTAACCGTCTTGGTCTGTTGTTCGGGGATAATGCCAAATTTGAAATAAGCGATACGCAGGAGAATATGGTGGAGGCAAGAGTAAGTATCCCGGTCCAGGTGCATTAATCGTTTAAGTACATTAGACAGATTGTGCTAAGTTTGTTGTTACTTAATAAACATTATTGAAGTATTAAAAGTAAGGTTCGTTATGATAAAGAAAGCTATTATCATTGATGATGAACGCCTGGCGCGTAATGAATTAAAAAAACTTTTGTCGGACTATCCCGAAATTGAAATAGTTGCGGAAGCTGCAAATGCTGCAGAGGGGATCCAACGCATAGAAGAACTGCAGCCAGACCTTATTTTCCTGGATATACAGATGCCCGGCAAAACCGGTTTTGAAATGCTGGCGGAACTGGACAGGGCTCCCCATGTTATTTTCACCACAGCTTATGATGAATACGCTCTCAGGGCTTTTGAAGTTAATGCGCTTGATTACCTGCTGAAACCCATCGAACCAAAGCGTCTTTCTGATGCGATCCAGAAACTGGAACATATTGAAGAAAAAGAAAATGAAGGTGGTGAAATGCCATCCATGCCTCGCGGGCCCCTTGGTGAATTTGATCAGGTTTTCGTAAAAGACGGGGAACGCTGCTGGTTTGTAAAATTGACTGATATTCGGTTATTCGAATCCGTTGGTAACTACGCCAAAGTATTTTTCGGTCCAAATAAACCACTTATTCTTAAATCGTTAAACGCGCTGGAAGAAAGGCTCGATGAACATATTTTCTTCAGGGCCAACCGAAAACATATCGTCAATCTGCGTATGATAGAAAAAGTGGAACCTTATTTCAATGGGGGACTTCTCCTTGAGATCAAGGGAGGTGAAAAAATTGAAGTCAGCCGGAGGCAGGCGGTTAAGTTTAAGGAGATGATGAGCCTGTGAGGAAGTGAAAAATCGAAAATCGAAAATGGGAAATAAAAGGCAAAAAAGTCCTGGTTAGAATATAACCAGGACTTTTTTGTTATTAACGGTTAAGGTTTTTATTTATGTATGCAGCGCTTTCATTGATGCTAGCTACAGCATCTGCCGGAAAATCATGCTCCACAAAGAAATGTTTCAACCCGGCCTTTTCAGCCGCTTCAAAGATTGGTTTGAAATCAAGTACGCCTTTTCCTACAGGTTGGATCTTACCGTCTTTGTCTATATCTTTCACATGCCATAGTGGGAAACGACCAGGGTGTTTTTTAAACAATTCAACCGGATCAGAACCCCCTTTGAGGCACCATGCCAGGTCAAGTTCCATTTTCATCACTTTGGGCGAAGTCTGCGAAAGAAAATATTCATATGGAATAATATCTTCCACCGATTTGAATTCCCTATCATGATTATGGTAAGCGAGGGTAATACCTGCTTTTTTTGCTGCTTCTGCTGATATGTTCAACACATCTGTTGAAGCTTTCACTTCATCCTTTGTTTCTATCGGTGTACTCGCACAAACCAGGTAGGGTAATTTCACTTCAGCCAGTTCGTCTATTATTTCCCGGTAGTCATCTCTAAGATTGCGCATTGGCGGTATGCTGATGGGTTTTCCTTCAGCGTCAACTGGTGGTTTAGCGCCTGCCGGCAATTTGAATGGTGCTCCGGTTACATGGTGAGATTTCCAGCTGAGTCCCATATCTTTTAACATTTTATCGAACTCTTTAGCGGTCATACCATAATACCCGCCCTTGCGACTAAATGCGGATTCAATTTCAGTATATCCCGCATCCTTGATTTTTTTCAGGGTACCGGGAACATCCTGGTCGATCGAAGAGAAAAAGGTGAACAATTGTAATCCCAGCGGCCTTGGTTTATACATTGATGAAATATTAGCTAAAATTGATTTGGATAATAATGTAGTTCCAAATGCAAGCGCTGCTGTTTTTCCGATGAATTTTCTTCTGTTTTGCATAATTATTGTTTTAACCGCTAAGAAATAAGTTATCTAAGGTTTTGGGTTTGATTTGAATTCAATACTGGTTAACTGCATCATGGGTTGTGTGGAAATCGCTTTTTCATTTCTGAATATAAAATAAACATGGTGTTTCCCTTTTAATTCAGGAATTGCAAATGTTTTATTCTCTCTCTTTTGCGATATTTCTACAACAGACTGTCCGATGATCTGTCCTGATAATGAATCCAACCTTACTTCAATTGTACCTCCGGCAGCACTGTTCCTTGGAGAAGCAGTGACCGCAATGATGATGTGGGTGATCCTGGTCAGGTCGATCTTATTGTATCCTAAATATGCATTATTGCCTTCCATATACATGGCCTTGAATGGCGTCATCAGTAGGTTTGCTCCTTGTTTTATATCAGCCTTCTCGGGGTCAAGAACCGGATGGCGAAGTATCTGGACCTCTTCACCGGTAATGGGAGGTGCAATGCCATTACCCCTGTCACGGTAGGCTGCCCTAAGGATATATGAACCTTTTTCTTTTGGATCAGTAATTGATTTTATCGGGTAAGATCCTTTTAGGGGAAGTGAAGTAAATGTTTTTTTCTCGTTAATGTTGAGGATGTATTCCACAATATATTTAGCATCGGTTTTGGAAATTTGCGGGTGTGCACTCATCGCATGGTCGCCCCAAACACCTGATCCGCCTGAAATAACCTTATTGGCCAGTTTATCTGTCATATCTTTTCTCCCTTTGTATTTCTCAGCAATCTGCATATAACTTGGGCCAACAGATTTCTTATCTATGATATGACATGATTTACAATCAAATTGGTTCATGAGAATCTGTCCAGTTGAAATTGATGCATTGAGGTCTGCATTCCTTTGTGATTGAGATGATTCTACCTGGTCGTAACCAATGGGCAGGTAGTCAATGGTTACTGCAACCTGAGCTGGTTTAATTTTACCGTTTGATAAACTGCCATCTTCCTTATCCTTTACCTGGATGGAATATTGTAAAGTGTCTCCGGGGAAATAGAATGTTTTATTCCCGTTTTTCAACAGGTCGAAATTTACAACTGGTGATTCATTCCCTGCGATGAGTTCAATGGTTTTTGATTCCTTCGCTCCCTGTGCATCGGTAGCTGTAAGGGTTGCTTTATAGTTACCCGGTTTATCCAGGCTTACCAGCGGATTAGCTTGTTTAAATGTTTTGCTGGTTCCTGCTCCGGATATTTTCCATTCATATTGTAAAACATCGCCATCAAAATCAACCGTATTTGCTGAAGATAATTTTACTTTTAACGGTACCGATCCTTTTGTCTTATCTGCACTGACTTGCACATTAGGCTTTCGGTTGCCTGCATTGTATTCAACTTTAACGATCCTGGCATTATCATTTCCCTTGAACCAGGCAGTACCATATTCAAGTACATACAGGTCTCCATCGGGAGAGAAATCCATATCAATGGCGCTGCCAAAACTTTCTTTTGGCAGGAATCGTTCCATAGATTGATAATCCCCTTGTTCGTTCATTGTAACCAGCATGATCCAACCACGCATGAAATCTACAATAAACCATTTGCCTTCATAATATTCCGGGAATGGCCTTTTAGCTTTAAGATAATCAGCCCTGCGAAAAACAGGGCCTCCTGTTGCACTTCGTCCTGCACTGCCAACCAATGGGAATTTTTCTGATAATCCATACGGATACCAGATCATGGCTTTTTGTGGAAGGGGAAGTTCTTTCAAGCCCGTATTATTTGGGGAGTTATTAACTGGTTTTAGCGGGTCAAATGGAGCCCCGGCTTTTTTTGTCGCGTAGTCGTAATCGTTATATGGTATGTTGTCGCCTATAAAATATGGCCATCCAAAAAAACCCGCTTTTTTCGCCTGGTTGAATTCGTCATAGCCGCGTGGACCTAACTCTGTATCATTGGAAGCATCGGGTCCCACTTCACCCCAATATAAATAACCTGTTTTAGAATCGATGGTTGGCCTCCAGGGGTTACGATGACCCATGGTATAAATTTCCGGCTTTGTTTTTTCCATTCCTTTTGGAAACAGGTTGCCTTCAGGAATAGTATAGGATCCATCATCTGTTGGATGGATACGAAGGATCTTACCCCGCAGGTCATTGGTATTGCCACCTGTACGCTGGTCATCTGAATTTTCCATGCCTGGCCTTTCATCCAGGTTGGATGTTCCAGACTGCGGATTAACCGTATTATTCCCAACAGTCAGGTATAGGTTACCCTGCGGATCGAAAACCATGCCTCCTCCGGTATGGCAACATTCTTCACGCTGTGTAGGTACTTCCAGCAGGACCTTCTTACTGGATTCGACCAGTTTATCGTCATTCAGATCCCATCTGGCCAAAACGTGTTTGGTGTCTTTGGGATCTGCATAATACATATATATCCAATGGTTTTTTTCAAAGTCGGGATGATGGATAACACCCATCAGTCCTTCTTCCGCCTCCCTCTTCTGGCCGGCCTTATTTGTATAGACAGTATTAACCGCCAGTGTTGCAATGAGCTTCACTTCTTTGGTCACGGGATCATATATTTTCACCCCCCCCTTTCTTTCAACAAACAGCACCCGGCCGTTTGGCAGGATGGTCATTTCCATAGGTTCATTCAGCTTATCTGTGAGGACCGTTTTTGTAAACCGGTTGTCGTCCGGTTTAACATCAATTCCCGGCCGCCGGGATCCAATGACGATGATGATGAATGCAGGTACGGAAAGCCAGAATAGTTTTTTTAATTTTTTTGGCAGCAGCATGGCAGGTATCGTTAATTTTTTTAAAGCTAAGTAACAAGATACTGAAAATCGATATCCTGCGACAAAACCTTTAAAAAATGCGACGAGTTACCTTTGTGCAAAGAAAGGAGCAACAATTTTATCGGAAACCTTTTGCATTTCCAGCCTGATCTCCGCATTGCAGAGATTACCCAGACTGCCTTCATGGGTATGCTGCAGGGGTTTGGAAAGATCGAAAGTAAACTTTCCCTGTTCGATCTGGTTACCAACAGACTGGTAAGCTTCACGGAAGGACATACCCTGGTTGACAAGTGCATTCACAGCCTCAACACTAAAAAGGTATCGATATTTTTCATCAGTAAGAATATTCTCTTTTACTTCCATCGCTGAAATCATTACCTGCATCATCTGCAGGCAGGACCTGAGTTCTTCCATTGCCGGGAAGAGGATTTCTTTTGTCAACTGCATTTCGCGGTGATATCCTGAAGGAAGGTTATTGGTAAGCAGGGTTAGTTCATTAGGAACGGATTGGATCCGGTTACATTTCCCCCTGATAAGTTCAAACACATCGGGATTTTTTTTATGGGGCATGATGCTGCTGCCGGTAGTGAGTTCCGGTGGAAAACTGATGAAACCAAAATTTTGACTGAGATAAAGGCAGCCATCCATAGCTAGCCTGCTAAGGGTTGCTGCAATGCTGGACAGTGCCATGGATAAGAGCTTTTCTGTTTTTCCCCTGCTCATCTGCGCATAAACAGCATTCCAGTTCAGGGTATCAAACCCCAGTAATTCGGTTGTCCTTTTCCGTTTTAAAGGGAACGAGGATCCGTAGCCTGCTCCACTGCCTAATGGATTTTTATTTGTTACGGCGTAGGCGGCAGCCAGCATTTCCATATCGTCCACCAGGCTTTCTGCATATGCGCCTAACCAGAGGCCAAAGGAAGATGGCATGGCTATCTGGAGATGAGTGTACCCTGGTAATAAAACTGATTTATATTTTTCACTCTGTGCTATCAGCAGGTCAAACAAATCAATTACATCTGTTTTGATTTCCAAAATGGATGAACGAAGGAATAGTTTAATATCAACTGCTACCTGGTCGTTGCGGCTCCGGCCGCTATGTATCTTTTTTCCGGCTTCACCAATGCGTTGTGTGAGTAAAAACTCAACCTGGGAATGAACATCTTCAATGCCTTCTTCGATGCGGAAATTACCTGCAGAAATTTCAGCAAGTATCTCTTTCAGCCCTTTAACCGCAAGGGCGGATTCATCGGCAGACATAAGCCCGGTTTCTCCCAGCATGGTAACATGGGCGATTGATCCTTCTACATCATGCCTTGCCAGTAGCAGGTCGAACTCACGATCACGTCCAACTGTAAATTTCTCTACCAGCGCTGATGTTTGGGTATTATGTTTGCTCCAGAGTTTCATAATATTGATTTAAAGCTGTTTGGATCCTTCCTCCATTTCATCACCCAGGTAACCTTGTTCTTCCGGAGGTGCCGGGAAAGGAAGGGCACGGAGATAATCAAAATCTGTCATGGCTTTTAATTGCCTGATATCTTCTATGCTGACTTCTTTAAAATAGGTTGTAAAGAATTCAGTGAATACCCTGAAATATATTTCTATAAGGGTCTCCACGGGTGTATCATATTCATAGATTGCTTCGAGTGGAATATAGACCGGGAATGATGTAATGCCATCCTCCGTGGTCTCCTGCGGCGGATGCACTTCTACTTCCGCACTACCATAAATGCCTTGAGGCATGATCATCATAGTGAGCCAGGTTTGTCCTTCCTGCCCGATGATGATATTATTTGGCACCAGGATATAATGGTGTATATAATTCTCAAAATATTCTTCCAGCTTTCCGGAAAAAGGGGGACGTTCTTCGTCTATACAAATCCTCTTGATAAAAAATTGCTTATCCATGCATCAGCCGGTTTAATAATTCAATATAAAGACCGATACCTTCTTCGATCTCACTGGTAAAGATATATTCATCCGCCGTATGGCTCCGGGCCGAATCCCCGGGTCCCATTTTCAATGCCGGAAAATGCATTAGCGCTTTATCCGAGGTTGTAGGGGATCCATAGCATGTTCTGCCTAAAGCGATACCAGACTGTACCAGTGGATGGTCTGTTGAAATGGATGTTGAACGAAGCCTCGTGCTGCGTGGGGTAAGTTCGCTAACCATATTTTTGCGCATTACATCCAGGATCTCTTCAAAGCTGTAATGTTCGTTTACACGGGTATCGATCACAAACCTGCATTGTGCCGGTACAACATTATGGGCTTTGTTATCTGTTTCAATTACCGTAACGGTCATTTTTGTTGGACCAAGTAATTTTGATGTTTTCTCAAAAGTAAATCCATGGATCCAGGCGATATCCAGCATGGCTTTATAGATGGCATTTTCTCCTTCATTTCTGGCGGCATGCCCGGCACGACCCTGAGCAACAGCATCTATTACCATCAACCCTCTTTCTGCAACGGCCATTTGCATTTGTGTTGGTTCACCAACAATGGCGCATGTGATATCTTTTCCGGCAAAGGGTTCGAGAAAATATGGGTTTTTCAAAACAGCCTCTATGCCATTGGCCCCTGATATTTCTTCTTCTGCTGTTGCGGCAATAACCAGGTTATAATTCAGATCGGGCATTTCATGGAAATGCATAAAGGTTGCCAGCAGGGAAACCAACGGCCCGCCGGCATCATTACTACCGAGGCCAAATATTTTTCCATCTTTTTCAACAGGGATGAAAGGGTCCATTGTATAACCCTTGGCCGGTTTCACAGTATCATGATGCGAATTCAATAATATACTTGGTTTGGACGGATCAAAATATTTATTGAAAGCAAAAACATTATTTCCGGTTCTCGTATGTTCCACCCGCTGTAAAGCGAAGTATTTACATATGATTCCAGCGGTCTGATCTTCTTCTTTACTGAAAGATGGTGTACGGATCAGTTCTTTCAATAAATCAATTGCACCTGTATATAATGTTTTGTCGTAAATCATTTTGCAGTTTTTAACAATCCGATTAAGTCCTGGCTTTCATAGTTTTCAATGATTGTGAGTAATGAAAAGTCCAGTAATTCTTGTCTGGTGTGTGTTGTAGCCAGGCCAATAACACCCATACCTGCAGCTTGTGCAGACTTTATTCCGGAAGGGGTGTCTTCAAATGCAACACATAGCCCGGGAGGTAATTGTAGTTTGGCCGCTGATTTCAGGTATACATCAGGGTGAGGCTTCCCATAGGTTACTTCTTCAGAACCTGTGATGGCAGTAAAATATTTCCGGATGCCCAAAGCATCCAGGGTAAAATCAATATTATCCTTGTCTGCGGCTGTAGCGAGGGCAATATTGATCTCCGCTTTCTGTAAGGCCTGAAGGAAATTTTCCAGGCCTGATAAACCCTGGATATGATCCCGGTACAGGTTCCTGTAAACAGCTTCTTTTTCTTTTCCCAGGGAAATGATTTCTTCCTTACTAAGTTTTTGGTCAAAGAACTTTGGTACGATCTCGGTGATGATGCCTATATTTTTCTCCTGAAATTCTTCTTCGGTTATATGTATATTATAACCTGCCAGGAAATTAATCCAGGCCTGGTGATGGAAATCCATATTGTCCACCAGTGTTCCGTCCATGTCAAAAACAACACCTTTCACCATATGATTAGGGACATTATAATTCTAATGTAATTGTAGTACCTGATTTGCCTGAAATCAATGTGTCCCAAGCTTCTGCATTTCCTATAACCACTTTATTAACGCCTGATTCAAGGGCTTTAAAAGCATTTTCCAGTTTTGGGATCATGCCTGCGAAAATTTTTTGTTCGGTTTTAAGTTTGTTAAATGCTGCAGGATCAATCATGGGGATTACCGTGTTTTCATCCTCCGCATCCATCAGTACTCCGGCTTTTTCAAAGCAATAGATCAGGGTGGTTTTATAATGAACAGACATTGCTTTGGCAATCTCCTGAGCAATGGTATCAGCATTGGTATTAAGCAGTTGGCCCTTTCCATCGTGCGTAATAGGCGCCATAACCACCGTAAGTCCCGATTCTAAAAGAGATGATAGCCTATCTGCGTCAATATTGTCTACATCACCAACAAATCCGTAATCAAGTGTAGGATGGACGCGCTTATGTGCCTGGATAATATTGGCATCTGCACCACACAGACCTATAGCTGAACAACCTTTCGACTGTAATATGGTAACGATATTTTTATTGATATAACCGGCATAGACCATCGTCACAATCCTTAGAGTATCCGTATCAGTTATTCTTCTTCCGTCGACCATCTGCTGCGGAATATTTAGGTCCGCTGCCAGTTTTGTGGCCAGTTTCCCTCCACCATGAACAAGGATTTTTTTACCGGGGAACGAAGCAAAGGAGTTTAAAAAAGATTGCAGCTTCTGCTCATCATCTATAATATTACCACCAACTTTAATAATATGTAAGGGTTGGTTGTTCATGCTCCGTTTTTTTCTTTGAGTGCTGTCAACATTTCAGATAACACTGCCTGTGCAGCCCATACCCGGTTGGATGCTTCCCGGGTAACAATGCTGTTTTGTCCATCGAGTACTTCATCACTCAGTTCAACATTCCTCCGCACAGGAAGACAATGCATTACTTTAGCCTGCCTGGTTCTGGCAAGTTTCTCCTCTGTAAGCATCCATCCCGGATCATTGCAATAGATCTTACCATAATCCTTGTAAGTGCTCCAGTTTTTCACATACACAAAATCCGCATCCTTAAGCGCTTCATCCTGGTTGTACACGATGGTTGCCCCGTGTGTAAACTTTTCATCGAGTTCATAATCCTCCGGGTGGGTGATTACAAAATCTGCTTCTCCCCAGGCATTGATCCATTCTGAAAAGCTGTTTGCAACACATTGTGGCAGCGGCTTAACATGGGGTGCCCAGGTTAATACGACCTTAGGTTTGCGACTTGCAAAAGCGGCATTTCCATTTATACTTTCCTGTATGGTTATCACATCGGTAAGACTCTGCAGAGGATGGAGGGTTGAGCTTTCCAGGCTCAATACCGGTATTCCTGCATAACGGATAAACTGATTGATGTATAACTCGCTATAGTCATCTGTTTTGTTCTGCAGGGAAGGGAAAGTGCGGATGGCCAGGATATCGAAATACTTTCCCAATACAGGCGCTGCATCCTTTACGTGTTCTACCGTGTTGCCGCTCATAATGGCCTCATCTTCAAATTCAAGTGCCCATCCCTCTGCCCCCACATTAAAAATGATGCACTCCATACCTAATTGCTGTGCCGCCACCTGGGTACTCAACCTGGTACGCATACTGGGGTTTAGGAACAAACATCCGATCCTTTTCTGATGACCGAGGAACTGATCCTTCCATGGGTCCTGTTTATAGGCCAGCGCTTTTTCAACAAGTGCTTTGATATTTTTTACATCGGAAACTGAAATGAATTGCTTCATGCTTTTACAGTTGTTGGGGTATTTTCGTATGCGACTATTTCTTCGTTGATTGATTCAATAAAACTGTCGGCATCTTTTTTATGCAGTGCCAGTGAAGGTAGTAAACGAATCACATTAGGCTTTGCCTCGCCGGTGAATATCTGCTGATTTGACAACAGTCTTTTTTTAAGGTCCTTGATTTTTTCGGGCACATCAAAACCAATCATCAGTCCGCGGCCCCTGACATTTTCCAATTGTGGAATATCAGACAACTGCTGCA
>JAHEEX010000117.1 GCA_024640465.1 Sphingobacteriales bacterium
ATTATCTATTGTTGATACTGCTCACGGGAGGTATGGCTTATTATGAAGTACACTGGCTGAATTCACATTTCACCACCGCTTTCATTTTCGCCTATACGACACTGTATTGTTTCTCCACCATTGGATTGCTGTCGATGGCCATGAAATTCTGCTGGAAGAAAGTTTCGGCTACGCAATTCACTGTGTATATGGCTGTAACCAATTTCGGCTTTGCTGCGGGCCCAAAGCTTATCGCCCCCATCAGGGAAAACTTTGGATGGGAGGTTACCATCCTGGCATTTGCCGTGATTGTTTGCGTGGTATTGCTGTTGCTTCAATTCATGAAGACAAAAGTGTACACCCACCAGCTGGAGGAAATTGATTTTGCTGATCACTTGCTGGAAGAAAATATACACATGGCTAAATAATACATACTGAGCAGGATTATGAGGATTGGATGGATTGGCAGGATGGATTACATGATTTTTTAGGATTAGCTTATTTGCCTTAAAGGTGTACCATTTCCGGGGATTGAAACCTCCCGCCCGAGCGGGATTACAATATATATACTAGTCTATAGATCTTGGTTTTTGCTGTATGGGTTTGCGGATTTGGGTGCAGAGGAGTGGTGTTTCTGAGGATTAACATCACACCATTCATGAATAGGTTTAGCCTCGGTTAAATTTTGTAGTACGGATTTCAATCAGTTGGATGTATAGAAAAGTTCATTGTTCTTTTAACAGTTAACCCAAATGCATGAAAAAAACAGTCATCGTCTTCATATTCATTTCAATTTTATATCCTCATTTGCTTGCTCAAACATGGGATCCTAAAAAACTGGAATATATTGACAGCCTGAAGCAGGAACTTCTACATGCTGAAAAGGATACTTCTCGTGTGCTGCTCATGGCAGAATTGGGAAGTATATATCGAAGGATCTCAGACTCTTCACTTTTGTATGGACAGAAAGCCCTTGAATTGTCTAAAAAAATAAATTTTCCAAAGGGCGAAGCACTTGCCTTATACGCTTTGGGAAATTTATACAGGTTGGAAGGCGATTTCCCCAAAGCCATGAATGACTTATTGAGTGGACTACACATTGCAGAAGAATTGCGGGATAATTATTTGACTGGCGATTATTTTACGAGCATTGGCATTGTTTACTCACAGATGAATGATAATCCACAGGCGGTTCATTACTTTAAAAAAGCCAGGGGGTATTTTGAATTAGCCGGAGATGAAGTGGAGGTTTGTCAGGTGAATGCTAATATTAGCAGGGGGTTCAGGAGAAATAATCAGCTGGATTCCGCACTGATATATACCCGATTGGCAATGAGGTATCTGAACATTAGCAAAGATGATCACCTCGCTTCCTGGATACTCATGGAATCAGGAAGTCTCCAGTTTGAATTTGATAATAAGGAGACAGCTTTTTCATACCTGCATAAATGTATTGAGATTAATACAAAGAATTTCGACAACTTTTATGGCAGTTTCGCATATAATGTCATTGCAGGTTTTTTTAAAAGAACAGGCCAGGTGGATTCAAGTATATTTTATGCAAAGAAGGGTTTGGATGCTGCACAGAAAATCGAGTTTAAATTTGGTGCATTGGAAGCTGCTGGTATACTCGCTGAACAATATGAATCAACAGATATCAATGAAGCACTTAAATATTATAAAATTGCGAAGGGTATTAACGATGAACTATATGGAGCTAAAGTAGTTCAGGGACTGCAGAAAATCTTATCAGAAGAACAGGAAAGGTTACGTTTGGTAGAAGAGAATAAAATTGCCGAGCAGAACAGGTTAAAGCAATATTTATTGCTGACAGGTTTTGGCGTGTTGTTGTTAATTGCATTTATTCTTTACCGGAACAATATCAGGAAACATCGATCCAATGAATTGTTGAAAAGTACACTATCAAACCTGAAATCCACCCAGGCACAACTTATTCAATCAGAAAAAATGGCATCCCTGGGTGAACTCACTGCCGGCATTGCACATGAGATTCAAAACCCCTTAAATTTCGTTAATAATTTTTCTGAGATAAATAAAGAATTGATTGCGGAGTTAAAAACAGAAGTAAAAAACGGAAATCTTGAAGAGATTAATTTACTTGCTAATGATATAGAAGCCAATGAAGAGAAAATAAATCACCACGGGAAACGCGCGGATTCCATTGTGAAAGGTATGCTGCAGCACAGCCAGAAAGGCAGTGGTCAAAAAGAACCAACAGATATCAACGCCATGGCGGAAGAATACCTTCGGCTGGCTTATCATGGATGCCTGGCTAAAGATGTTACCCTGAATGCGTCATTTGTAACGGACCTTGACAAGAGCATTGGCAATGTGAACGTGGTACAGCAGGATATCAGCCGGGTTTTGCTTAACTTATATACTAATGCGTTCTATGCGGTTGCTGAAAGACAAAAAAAGGAAACCGGCGATTATCAGCCAACGGTTACGCTGACCACAAAGCGGAAAGGAGAATTTATCGAAATAAGTGTAAAGGATAATGGTAATGGGATACCGGATAAAATCAAAGAGAAGATATTCCAACCATTCTTCACTACCAAGCCAACCGGGCAGGGAACGGGATTGGGTTTATCACTCAGTTACGATATCATTAAATCCCACGGTGGAGTATTAAAAGTGGAATCTGAAGAAGATAAGGGTTCGGAATTTATCATTAAAATTCCTCTTGACTTCGTTGCTTAGCGGTTAATGTATTAAATTTTAAGCCCTATTTCCACTAATTTAACTGTATGAAATTCTTGTCGGTAATCTTAGTTCTGTTACTCTTCCCATTTCTGGCCAACAGTCAGGCAAACCCCTTTTATGTCCCCCAAAAAATTCTCAACCGCGATAGCCTGGAAAACATCATTAAAAATACCAGCAATGAACTGAAACAATTGGAAGCTTATCGTGAACTGGGCTTCATTTATTATGAAAACAAACGCGACAGTGCCGTTTATTATTTTGAAAAAGCTTTCCTCCTCGCACAAAAATCTAACCGGAAATTATGGGAAGCAGATGCCTGTAATTCCTTAGGATTTATTGCCTATACACAGGGAAATTATCCCCGCGCACTTCAATTGATATTAAGGGCAAGGCAAATTGCAGAGAACCCGGAATATGAAAAAAATGCCTGGAGTGTTTCAGATACGTCTATGGTATCTCCACATATTGCCCGTTTATATATTCTGGCAAGAACGCATAATCATTTGGCTAGCCTCTATGGCTTCACCGGTAATTTCAGGGACTATAAGGCCCTGGAATTGTATCATTTTAATGAGGCACTCAAAATTGCTGATTCCTCTCATGATATAAAAATGCAGGCGATATTAAATATGAATATCGGCAGACATTATTATTATGAGGATAAATTTGATTCTGTTTTACATTTTATTACCAAGGCGCTAGCCCTGATGGATGAAACAGGGTATACAAGATATAAGGGGCAACAGTTGGTAACATTAGGCAATATTTACCTAAAGCAAAAAAAGTATGGTCAAGCCAGAAATTATTATCAGCATGCCTTGCAGACCAGTATGGAAATCCAGAATTACAGATCACTGGCTGATGCATATCTTGCATTATCCGGATTGTACCGGGAAGAAGGCAAACTAGATTCATCACTCTTTGCCGGGAAGAAAGCTTTGGAAACCTATCAGATTTCATCACTGCCTGCAGGCATGGTAGATGCCTATGCTTCATTATCAAATACATTTCAGCTAAAAAATATTATTGATTCTGCATTTTATTACCAAAGCCTTGCATTGAAGTCAAGGGAAGAACTCAGCGCGGACGAAAAAATAAAGCAATTCCAGAATGTTGGTTTCGATGAACGCCTGCGACTTCAGCAATTGGATGAAGAAAAGAAGCAATTACAAAACCGGATCATGACCTTTGCTTTACTGGCAGGGATCGCTGTATTAATGCTTATCGCCTTTATCTTGTTTCGGAATAACCAGGCAAGAAAAAAAGCAAATCATTTACTGGAGGTTCAAAAACAGGAACTGCAAAGCACACTTGCAGAACTCAAATCCGCGCAGGCCCAACTTATTCATGCTGAAAAGATGGCCTCCCTGGGTGAACTCACCGCAGGCATCGCCCATGAAATCCAAAATCCATTGAATTTTGTAAATAATTTCTCTGATCTTAATACAGAATTGATTGACGAAATGCGGCATGCATTAATTAAAGGTGACTCCAAAGAAGCATTACAGGTGGCGGAGGATGTTCAGGCTAACCAGGATAAAATCAGTATCCATGGAAAAAGGGCCGATACCATTGTCAAGGCCATGTTGCAACATTCAAGGACCAACAGCGGCCAGAAGGAACCTGCTGACATCAATAAAATTGCGGAAGAATACCTTCACCTGGCTTATCATGGCTTAAGGGCTAAAGACAAGGAGTTTAATATCACCATGGAGACCAGGTTTGATCCCGCTATAGAATCACTCAATATCATACCTCAGGATATTGGCCGGGTTTTACTCAATTTATATAATAATGCTTTTTATTCGGTTACTGAGAAAAAGAAAAAATCAAGTTTCGGCTATGAACCGAACATAACTGTTGTTACAAAAAAACTTACGGATTCTGTTGAAGTCATAGTAAAAGATAATGGAATGGGTATCAGTGAGCAGGTGCGGGTTAAAATATTTCAGCCATTTTTCACTACCAAACCCACCGGGCAGGGAACAGGTTTGGGATTATCCCTGAGTTACGATATTATTAAAGCACATGGAGGGACGATTAAAGTAGATTCTGTAGAAGGGGAAGGGTCAGCGTTTAGAATCTTACTACCTCTTACTTAATGAGCAGGATTATTGGGATTTATTTGATTGAGAGGATGGATTTAAAAAGGATTTCAATGATTAAAATCATTAAAATGAAAAAAGGGGAAGGCCTGGGTAAAAAAAATATGTACTGCTTATTGATCCGGCGTTATACGGATCTCTGCTCTTTGTATGCAACGGCCATTCCCGCAGATAGCTGACGTTGCCATATACCGCGCTTTCTCTTTAGCGCTGAGGAGAATTTTTTTCCAGGATGTACTGCTTTGGAAACCGTATAAACTTTTTTCCAGTTCTGCCCGGAAGAACGAAGTAAAATATCCACCAACGTTGGGATTTCCCGAAGCCAGTTGATCGACTTCAGCAGATCCAATAAGGATGGATACAGGTTTCTCCGGAAATAAAAGGGCATTACAATTTTCCATGTTGAGTTTCCCGGGCCAGGTTTCGGATCCCCTGGGTGCAAGGATATCCTTGCCTTCCGGGCGGGGGTATCCTACATTTTCATTGCAGCAATCACTTAATACGATGTTTACCCTTGCGCCACGTTTGAGAATGGTTTGATAGATTTCTTCAACCCGTAAATTGTATTCAGACCGTTTCTGTGTTTTACTGTCTGTCCTTAGAGACATACGTGGGTACCTGCTTGTATCATCTGAGTATCTGAACCCGTGACCGCTGTAATAGAAAACGACAATATCATCAGGAGCCGGTTTAAGTGTTCGTTTTGAAAGGGCAAGTTCAACTGCATTTTTACTGAATGCATCCCCTGAAATAATCGTGGGGATCATTTCCATGCCCAGGTCTTTTGTTAAGCCAGTAAATGTTTTCGTGATGTTTTCCAGGTCTTTTTTTACACTTGGACCAATACTCGTATCATTTGTATTTGCTACCACGATCAGGTATAATTTTTCTTTTCTGATAATACCGGTAGGGCCGCCACGGCTAACAGGTTTAATGACATACTTAAAAAAATCATCGTCCCTGTTGTAGAACTGTAACAGGGGCTTTGGCTCTTTTGAAAGATCTTCCAGGTTTCTTTCTTTGATTAAGATCATTTCAGCTCCAAGCCATTGACCATCATTCGTTTTATATTCAGCCGAAACAGGTAAATAAAAAACCGCACCGGCCCCAACCTGTTTATTAAAAATATATCTGGGACGGGAAAGGTTAGAATCCGGAATCCCTTTGATGATCCTAGGTTCGCTATTGGGGACAAGGTATTTTATTTCGTCACTTTTGCTTAATTCGGTGAAAATGGAATCTGCCAAACTGCATTCGAAAAGACAGGTGTCATTTGTTCCAGGTTTTATATACCAAATGCGCGCATTTGCCGTACCATCGGCTTCCAGGATTAAAAAACTGTGTTGAACAATTGCCGGATTGTTGCTGAGCGGTAATTTATTTTCGAAATAAAAAAAAGACTGGCTGCGGCAATCAAGGTTTAGGAAAAGCAAAATCAAAAAGAAAAGCATTCCGGCGAAAGCTATTCCCTTAATATCGGGGAAAAACCTGCCGGAATGCTTTTGGTTCATTAAAATAAAGTTATTCTATCTTTTATTTAGTGCGCTGGATCAAGCTCTGTTCTGGAAGGATCAGGACGTTGTTTGCCTGTGCTATCAACAGGAGCCAGCGTGTCAGTAGCTTTTTGTTCAACCGGAGCCGGTGCCGGTGCTGCTTCAACTTTAGGTTCTTCCTTTTTTTCTTCACCACTGTTACATGATGCAAATAATATTACGGACAGCATAATGGTTACCAGCCAGCTGATTCCAAGGTTTTTTTTGTTGATAGATTGCATATTTTTTATGTTTTATGTATAAACATAAAGATAATTTTTAATTATCAATTATATTCAGGAAATTTTTTTCTCAGGGCAACCAATTTCTGATGCATGTTCTCCCGGCAAATTCAGCGTATCTTGGTGGTGAAACATGTTATGAGAGAAATGATGCAGAACCTGTTCATGGTTTTTCCAGGCCGGGATATGTGTTCAGCCTTTTTCATTTTTTACCGACTTATTATGTGCCTTTGAATATGATGTTTTATTTAAAAATTTGGTTTTTCTTATTCTTTATAGGATTCGGGTTTTCAATGGACATAATGGCCCAGCGTGGTTCGTTAAGTCAGATAAAAGAAAAGCTGAAACTACTGGAAAGTCAAAAGGGCTATCAACAGGATACTGTTTATCTCAATATGTTGAACCAGCTGGCTTTTGCTTATGCAGAGAGTTATCCCGACAGTGCATTTATTCTTCTTGCAAATAATGTTGGACTATGCAAAGCCGCCGGCTATCTCGCAGGGGAAGCGGACTCATATAAGATTTGGGGGAATGCCTACCAGAATAAAGGCAATTTCGAGAAGTCTTTGGAGTACTATCAAAAATCATACGGTCTGGCTGAAAAAATCAAGTATAATAAAGCATTGCCGGGAATACTGAATAATATCGGGATCGTTTATCTTAACCAGGGTAATTATCCTGAAGCGCTTAATACTTTCTACTCATCGCTTAAGGCAGCAGAAACCATCGGGGATAAATTTGTTATTGGCAGCACCATTAATAATATCGCTATTGTTCATTTTTACCAGGGTAAAATGGACGAAGCAGAACTGGCATACCAAAAAGCGGTAAAATTAGGTACTGAAATACCGGACACGATATTTACGATTTTGGCATACAGCAATTTAGGCGAAGTGAACCTGGAACAAAATGATCCTGCAAAAGCTTTGAAGAATCTGAATATTGGTTACAATCTGGCAATACTGATTAATAACCCGCAAATGTTGGTTCAAACTACCAACACATTGGGTATTGCCTACCTGAAATTAGATAGCACAGAAAAAGCTATCAGCCAGTTTGAAACAGCGTTAAAGTTGTCAAGACAATACGGCTATAAAACAGCAGTATGCAAAGCATTGATTGGTTTGGCCAAAGCTAATTACAAGCAAGGTGCTTTGAAAGAAGCACTGGAATATGGATTGGAAGGATTGCAAAAAGCGGAAGAAATGGGCCAGGCCCAAATGCAACGTGATGCAAATGAAATAATAGCCTCAATATATGAAGCATCCGGAAAGGGTAGCGATGCCTTAAATTATTACAAGCGGTATAAATTATTTTCAGACAGTCTCAATAACCTAGCCAGTGAAAGGGCTGCGGTTACCTCCAAGGCAGGATATGAATTATCTAAAAAAGAACTTGAATTTGAACGTAAAAACCTGCGCCAGCGATGGTTGACTTTTTCAGCCTTTGCCGCGTTATTTACCTTTGGTATTGTTTTATGGATCATAAACCGGAACAGGAAACGACTCAACTATGCATACCATGATCTGCAGCAAAAAAATACCGTTATCGAAGCCCAGAAAGCAGAAGCAGAGGAAACGCTCAGCAAACTGAAAGCTGCGCAATCCCAGCTTATTCAATCTGAGAAAATGGCTTCCCTGGGTGAACTCACTGCCGGCATTGCACATGAGATCCAGAACCCCCTGAATTTTGTAAATAATTTTTCTGACCTGAATAAGGAACTGATTGATGACATGCGAAAGGCACTCCATATTGGTGACTCGGCAGAAGCACTTCAGATTGCGGCGGATATTCATGAGAACCAGGATAAGATCAGCAGTCATGGTAAACGGGCAGATAGTATTGTAAAAGGGATGTTGCAGCATTCAAGGACAAGTTCAGGACATAAGGAACCAATAGATTTAAATGCACTGGCAGATGAATACCTCAGACTGTCTTATCATGGATTGAGGGCAAAGGATAAGAGTTTCAATGTCAGGCTCGAAACCAATTTTGATAAGCAAATCGGAAAGGTAGATGTAATACCACAGGACATTGGCAGGGTATTACTGAATCTGTATAATAATGCATTTTATGCAGTCATGGAAAGGAAGAAAAAGTCAGACGAGGGGTATGAGCCGGTAGTATCAGTAAAAACTTATAAGAAGGATGGTAAATTTTATATTACCGTTAGCGACAATGGCATGGGCATACCTGATATAATAAAAGAAAAAATCTTCCAACCCTTTTTTACTACTAAACCTGCCGGTCAGGGCACCGGGCTTGGCCTTTCTTTGAGTTACGATATTATCACCAAAGGGCATGGTGGCGAAATTCATTTGGAATCAAGTGAAGGCAGCGGTACCACCTTTATCATTCAGCTACCAATGTAAAATATTTCCGCTCTTTTAGGGAACTTCAGGATCATCTTTTCCTGGCGGTCGGTAATTCTCTCTCTTTAAGGGCTGAATTATGTTGTATATTTAATTACAGAAATGATCATATGTTTACATGGCAGCGATTGATGGTAAAAATATTTTTTCTCCTTACTTTATTTTCCCAATTATTATTTCATTCTTTCGCCCAACTCAACCCGGACAACATCACACAGTATACAGAAAAAGATGGTCTTCCGGGTGGGCGTGTGAATAGTATACTCGTGGATAAATACGGATTCATCTGGACGGGAACCATTAATGGATTGGCCCGTTTTGACGGATATGAGTTCAAACGTTTTTTCAGTAATCCAAATGACACCAGTTCCATCCGGGGGCTCGTTTGCTGGGCCTTATTTGAAGACAGGAAGGGGCAGATATGGGCGGCTACGGGTCAGGAAAACCTCAATGTATATAACCCGGTAACCAGGACATTCCGGCATTATGATTATAAACACCTGATCGATCACCCATCAAATGTAGAAATAGGAATCTATTCCATAGCTCAGGATCTGAACGGTAAAATATTTTTAGGTGTTTCAACCAATTTTGGTGAACCCATTTCGGGTGCATTACTGTACTTCGACCAAAAGGAAGACCGGGTAAAAAAAATTGAAAATCCAGGTAACTATAATATCCAGAATGTCATCAGTACCACTATTGATCCAAAAAATAATCTCTGGCTGCTGAGTTATAGCGGGATATTTAAAATTGATCCGGCAGGGAAAATTGACAGTGTGCCGGTCCTTCATAGCCTTTACCGAAAAATGGGAGATAACTTCAACGGGATATTGGCAGATAAAGAATCACATATATGGGTGGTTTCAAATAATGGGAATTTGACTGATTATGATCCACTTTCAAAAGAAGTAAAAGTCCATTTGTTTCCACAAAAGATATCTAAGTCGTTTAACTTTTCTACAATAGCTTTTGATACGGCTCAAAATATATGGATAGGCTCTGACCAGGGATTAGCTTTCTTTGATAAAGGGAAAAAGGTTTTTTCTTTGTTTAAACAGGTGAACCGAAAAAATGCAGCACTTTCCGTTATTAACCAACTTAAGATAGATTCATTTGGTTCTGTGTGGGCGGCAACAGCATCTGAGGGATTACTCAGGTATGAAGAAAAAATAAAGCTCACATCTTATAGCAATTTTAAAAGGGATAAAAATTCATTTACCACGGGGTGGGCCAATAATTTAATGCAGTCAACTGATGGAAAGATATGGGTAACTACCACCAATGGGAGTGCAGACGGTGGACTAAATGAGTTGGATACGGAGGGTAAGTTAATACACTCAATCCCTTACCGGGAAATCAACCAGGATTTGGTTAACATCGGAGGCTTAAGTGAAGTAGCGCCTAATGAATTTATCGTGAGTACCAATATGGGTATTTATCAATTTTCAGTAAAAACAAAAAAGCTTAAAAAAATCTCTGTCAGCGGGTATACCGAAGAGAATTATTTTATATCCTATTTTTTAACCGATTCAAAACAAAACCAATGGCTCGGTACCTATAATGGGTTGTATCGGAAATCCGGAAACGGAGAGGGTTTTAAAAAATACGATTTGAGTAAACTGGAAGGCGCAGATGGAAGCAGCAATGAGGTTACAAGAATCTTTGAAAGCCCGAAACATGGATTATGGTTACTGACCAACAATGGATTGTTTTTGTATAAATATGATACGGATAAGATCGAGCGACATGGATATGATAAAGCAAAAGGTGATATATTCCTTACACAGGATATCAATTCGTTTTATGAAGACAGTTCCGGTACGGCATGGGTGGGTACCTGGCAGGGGGGATTGAGTAAGTACTCTGTTGAAGAACGGAAAATCAAAACATTCAGCTGGAACGAGGGCTTGCCTTCTATGAGTATCCAGGGTATCCTGGGTGATGAAAAGAACCATACTTTATGGCTCAGTACATTTGATGGGTTATGCAAATTCAATATGGAAACCGGGCAAACAAATACCTATTCCATTGCGGACGGCATCCAAAGCCAGTTATTTGCCGACGGCTCATACCTGAAAACCAGGAACGGTCTTTTTATTTTCGGCGGAGCAAATGG
>JAHEEX010000017.1 GCA_024640465.1 Sphingobacteriales bacterium
CCATGTCCTGAACACTTACGTATTCCTGTTTGGAATGGAAAGCCATTTCTCCTGTAAAGATATTTGGGCAGGGAAGCCCCATAAAAGATAAACGCGAACCATCGGTTCCACCTCGCACGGGAAGCTTACGTACAGGCATACCTGCACGACGGATCGCCTCTTCTGCATAGGATACCACCATTGGGTGCTGATCCAGTATTTCTTTCATATTCCGGTACTGTTCCTTTCGTTCAATGCCATAAGAAGCTCCAGTGAAACGGGCAATAACCGATTGAAGGGTATTTTCCAGTAAATTGGCATAATCATCCAGCCGTCCGGTCACAAAATCACGAAGAATAAAACTGATTTCAGCTGATTCAGCAGTCCCCTGGATATGTACGGGATGTACAAAACCTTCCCGGTCGGCGGTGGTTTCCGGCGATAGTCCCAATTTTGGTAAAGCATCCAGAAAAGCGCCAGCCACTTTAACGGCATTGACCATTTTCCCTTTGGCAAATCCGGGATGTGCGCTTATGCCGTGAATAGTGACCTTAACACTATCTGCTGAAAAAGTTTCATCTTCCAAAGAACCACGCTCGCTTCCATCTAACGTATACGCATAACTGGCGCCAAGTTTATGGAGGTCAACTTTATCCACCCCCCTGCCTATTTCTTCGTCTGGTGTAAACAATATTTTTATTTCGCCATGCTCAATGCCCTTTGCAGACATGAGGTAAGCTGCTGCATCCATGATGATGGCTACACCTGCCTTATCATCAGCCCCCAGCAAAGTTTTTCCACTGGCAGTAATGATATCATCGCCAATTCTTTCTTTGAGGTAAGGATGATCATCCGGCCTGATTACCTGTGAAGGATCATCCGGAAGAGATATTGCTTCACCGTTCCATGAACGGTGCATTATAGGCTTTACCCCGGTACCGCTACTGTCTGAAGAGGTATCAACATGTGCACAGAAACAGATTACGGGAATGTCTTTATTACTTGTTGCCGGGATAGTTGCATATACATAACCCCATTCGTCCAGGTGTGCATCATTGATGCCCAGTTCTTTCAGTTCATTGACCAGGATACGCGAAAGGTCTTTTTGTTTTTCTGTTGATGGGATGCTATTGCTATGCGGATCGCTTTGGGTATCAACCTGAACATAACGCATGAATCGTTCAGCAACGGTGAATAAATGGTTCATCTCAAAAAATTTAGGCAAATTAACAACATTGAATGCAGACCCCAATTATTGAAACATATCCAGGGATAAATTGTATTCCATTTATCCTTCTGTGAAACGAAGGTTACATCTGGATGTTTTAAAATTAACCGCAAAGAAATAAGAACTTATATTAAATTTCTTACCTTTTATTTCTAAAACCAACCAACATGAAAAAATGGATCATAGGCGCCATCGTTGGCGGCATACTTACATTTGCCTGGCAAACACTTTCCTGGACCGTACTGGACCTGCATAGAAATGGGCAGCAATACACTCCCAAACAAGACAGCATCTTACAATATCTCAGCAGTCAGTTTCCCGAAAGTGGTGATTATTTCCTGCCAACGTACCCGGTAGGCGCATCCCAGGAAGAAATGAACAAACTCATGGAGACGTCAAAAGGCAAACCCTGGGCAAAGATTTCTTATCATACTGCGTGGGATGGAAATATGACCGCTAATATCCTGCGTGGTTTATTGGTAAATATCATTATGGTTGCAATGATGGTATGGGTACTAATGAAAATGGGTAATCCTTCTTTCAGCACTATCCTGATCAGTTGCCTGTTTGTGGGCCTGATCGGTTTCCAGAATTTCCCATATGCCTCATATATCTGGTACCAGGGAGGTGGTATCAGGGCAGATCTGCTGGATGCATTATTACAATGGGGACTTTGCGGTATTTGGCTTGGCTGGTGGCTAAACAGAAAATAAAAAAACGCCCCCTGAATGATCAGGGGGCATTTTTCGTTTATACAACAAGGTTATGGTGTGATGATCAGTGGCTTGCCACCTACGATCTCTACCAGTTCCACATCAAAAATAAGTTCCTGACCGGCCAGCATATGATTGGCATCCATGATGATGACATCGTCTTTTACTTCCAGTACGATAACCGGAATGGGTTGTCCATGCTGGTTACGCAAAGTAATCTGCATGCCAGGTTCGAGTTTCATATCAGATGGAACGTTTTCAGCCGGGAAATCGATCACAGCTTCCTCATCACGGTGACCGTATGCATCTTCAGGTGCAATCTGGATTGTCTTTTTATCACCTATTTTCATGCCTTGAACACCAGCATCAAATCCGCTGATCATTTGTCCGGCTCCTACTGTAAATTCCAGTGGTTCCCGTCCTTCTGAAGAATCAAATGTTGTTCCGTCAAGTAATCGGCCGGTATAATGCACCCGGACCACATCGCCAGTTTTTGCTTCCATGATTTAGTTTTTTACGTTGCTTTTGCCATTCCCCTCAGCGCTGTCTGCCCTGTCCTGTGATGAAATTAGTAAACCAGGCGTTCAAAACAGAAGATAAGTATTCAGTGTCAAAAAGAATAGGATGTTTAAAAAATGGACACAAAACTAACCCGAATCTTTCACTTTTTGCTATAAACTTTTTAACAGAGATTTGTACAATGAAGCTGATTCTATCATTACTAGCCGCGTTTTTTTTCATCCTTCCTTCTCATGGCCAGCGGGTTATTCCCGGCGCTGAAAGACTGGACGTTTATGTACCAATGCTAAAAGGTAAAAAAGTAGGCATTTTTGCCAACCAAACCTCTATGGTTGGTAACACCCACCTGGTTGATACCCTCCGTTCTCTTGGGATCGACATCCAGGTGATTTTTGGCCCCGAGCACGGTTTCAGGGGGGTGGCTGATGCCGGAGAAAAAGTGGGTAATTATAAAGATGAAAAAACAGGCATCCTTGTGGTTTCTTTATATGGGGCCAAAAGGAGGCCTTCTGCTGAAGACCTGCGTAATGTTGATATAATGGTCTTTGATATCCAGGATGTTGGGGTAAGGTTTTACACTTTTATCTCATCGCTTGAAGAATTTATGGAAACAGCTTTTGAACTGGGAAAGCCATTGTTATTGCTTGATCGCCCCAATCCAAATGGGAATTATGTAGACGGACCGGTTCTGGATAAAAAATACAAGTCATTCATAGGAATGCAGCCAGTGCCGGTAGTTTATGGCATGACGATCGCTGAATATGCTTTTATGATTGCGGGCGAAAAATGGCTTTCTCCCAAAGCCAATCAACGTTACGATTGGTATCAAAAGGCCAGTAATTCTGCGGATACGCCATTTCATTTCCAGGTGATCAAATGCCAGAACTATACGCATAAGACCCCTTATACCCTGCCCATAAAACCATCCCCCAATCTGCCGGATATGGCATCCATTTACTGGTATCCCTCTACCTGCTTTTTTGAAGGAACCGTGCTCAGTGAAGGCAGGGGTACCCCAACCCCTTTCCAGGTTTTTGGACACCCCGACCTGCCAAAAAATTTATATTCCTTTACACCCATTGCACGACCAGGTGCAGCTACGCCAAAACTCAAAGACCAGCTCTGTTATGGCTGGAACCTGTCCGCGGCTCCCGAAGAAATACGTAAAAAAATTAATGGCTCGATGCAGTTATCATACCTGCTGTTAGCGTATTCATTATTCCCGGAAAAAGATAAATTTTTCATTGCGCCAAAATCCGGCAAATGGGAAGAATCCTTTTTCACCAAACTCGCAGGTAATACAGAACTGATGGATCAAATCAAATCAGGGAAAACGGAAAAAGAAATTCGCCAGAGTTGGGAGCCGGCATTAACAAAATTCAAAGAGATTCGTAAGAAGTATCTTTTATATGAATAAGATTTATTAGCTGCCATTTAATAAAAACTACCGGCAATCTGTTGAATCAATTTTATCCATTACTTTTTCGATATTCACCATAACCTTTTCCATTCCTGCAAGGTCTTTGGTTTCCATTATTCTTATTAAAGCCCGAAGGTAAACCGGACCCTTATTTTTTTTACCCCTGTTAAGGAATATGGCCTCCGCATCAAAACTACCCCCACCTGGATTTACCGGGTAAAATACAGTCTGGCCACATGGCGTAAATACTGCTCCGCTGGCATTATAAAAATAAGCGCCATCCATAATATATGATTGGGTAAGATCAAATTTCCCGTAGGGATCTTTTTCAAGGACAAAATCTTCCTGCCCGTTTAAGGCCTGTTCTTTAGGATTCAATATTGACAACCCCCTATCGGTTATCCGAAATTTTTCCTGACGCGATCCGGATAAAAACAATGTTAGCAGGCTGTCGTTTTGAATAAATCTGCCATATTGTAAACTCGGGCGTTTTTTCTGGCCAAGGAATTCCTCACTGAAAATATATGTTGTATCCGGAGTGAGGAAAATCTGGTAAACGATGCCCGGACAGCCATTGCAGGGAACCGTATCAGTAAAAAAACTATTCTGTATTGCAGCCATATTCATTTTTACAGGAACAGTATTGTTATTTACAATACTATCTTCCTTAACTATAGGTTTTATATTATTGTCATTACAAGCTGTTAAGAAAAAAAAACAGGAAAAAATGAACACGAAAAACTTAATGAATTGCATTTGACTATTTTTCAACGATTAGAATACAAAAATAAACAATTAACTGACAGCAGAAAGAAGCCCGTTGAAACATTAACGATAATCATTCATTTACTTTGCATAATAAAACCAACTGATAATGAAGTTAAAAACATACAGTATACTCATGGCACTATGGATGATACATGCCGCTGCAAAGGCCCAGAAAACACCGCAGCTCGTAGAATTTGAGAATCCTGGTTTCCTGTCTGCCCCAAAAGGATATTCGCATATTGCAAAGATTGATTTAGGGAATGCCTGGATGCTGATCATTTCCGGGCAGGTATCTCTTGACAAAGAAGGAAACCTGGTAGGTAAAGGTGATTTTGCCCGGCAAACAGAACAGGTATATGAAAATATCATACAGATCATCAAAACCGAGGGAGGAAACAAAGACCATCTTATCAAAACTGGAATCTTTATACTCGACAATGCCAATATGTCAACACTCAGGGAAGTAAGGAATAAATATATCAATATCAAAAACCCTCCGGCCAGTACATTGGTGCAGGTTGCAAAATTATACCGGGACGACCTGCTGATTGAGATTGAAGCAACAGCCGTAATTCCCAAAAAATAAATCGCCGGAACAAAAAAGTAAGGAATTATGTATCCTTTATTTTCTGCCCAGGCGATTAGTCTTTCATTTATTTACGGACAAAAGTTTGCGTGTTGGTGTAAGTCACACCATTTTCCACCGTTGTTGTCTTTAATTTTAAAGTGGTGGCATCCAATTGCACAATATCAAAATCAAGGCCAATAGTAACACCCTGATCTGAAATACTGATGTTTAATTGAGTGTTATTTGTTTTCAATAAATACGTAAATGGGGTGCTTTGTGGATCTGCCGCATCACATTTGGAATTTCCTTCATTCACTTCACCCACATTGCTGGCTTTGAAAATATAGATATTGTCCTTTTCACAGGCATCATACAGGGGATATGCATCTGTAACCAATTGGCCATTACCATAAAAATCATAGCCCGGACTCCAGGTATCTGCCGTCATACTCCAGTTACCTATCAATAGATCAGCTGGTGTTGTTGGCTCATCATTATTGCTACAACGTAGAAAAAGCAGTGAGAAAGATACAAACAACATTAACCTTGGTAAAAAGACCAGTGCTTTTTTCATCTTTAAAGATTTAGGTTAACAAAACTTTTACGAGGGTAATGTCGGCATTTTACATGCTTGATGTAAAACGGCCTATTTTAAATGTACATGGCAGTACTTTATTTAGAATCATGAAATTAATCATATTATCAGGTATAAAACATGATCTAAATCAGACAATTTCAATAGATATATGCAGAATCACCCTGTCATTTAAATAAGGTATTATTTATTATATAACTTAGTGCCTTAAAAAACGATCAGCCATGTCAAATAGTAAAGTATTAATCTTCCTTGTTTTCATTTTTTCCGCATGTATTTCATGTAATAACCAGCATGCACCAGCCCTGAGTTATGCCGAGAGCCTAATCCCAAAGCCTGTTTCGGTAACATACAACAGCGGTTCATTTGCATTGGGAGATAAGACTACCATATTTACCCTGGGTGACGACCCTGAATTGAAGAAAATAGCCAATCAACTTGCAGGGATACTCAAACCTGCAACCGGTTTTCAATTGGCGGTTTCCAGCGGCACAACAGCTCCCGCAAAAGACAATATATACCTCGCACTGAATGGTAATGCCTCACTTGGAGATGAAGGCTATACGCTTAATATAAGCAGTGAAAATATCCAGCTCAGTGCGGCAAAACCTGCCGGACTTTTCCGAGGCATACAAACCATTCGCCAGTTATTGCCGCCATCAATAGAAATGTCTTCCATACAATCAGAGAAATGGATCATTCCTTCCGTAAACATAACCGACAAACCTGAATATGCCTACCGGGGATCGATGCTGGATGTTGCCCGGCACTTCTTTAGCGTGCAAGATGTAAAAAGATATATTGATCTCATTGCTGCATACAAAATGAATGTGATGCATCTTCATTTATCAGACGACCAGGGCTGGAGAATTGAAATTAAATCATGGCCAAAACTGACTGAAATTGGCGGCAGCACCCAGGTAGGTGGAGGCAAAGGAGGATTTTATACACAGGAACAATACAAAGATATTGTGCAATATGCAGCAGACAGATATATCATGATCATACCGGAAATTGACATGCCCGGACATACAAACGCTGCACTTGCATCTTACCCCGAGCTTAACTGTAATGACACGGCAACAAAATTATATAGTGGCATTGAAGTTGGGTTTAGCACGCTCTGTACCAACAAAGAAGTAACGTATAAATTCCTTGATGATGTTATCAAAGAATTATCCGTCCTGACACCCGGCCCGTATATTCACATTGGCGGTGATGAAAGCCATGCTACAAAGAAAGAAGACTATATTCCCTTCATCAATAAGGTTCAGCCAATTGTTACAAAATATGGCAAGCAAGTTATAGGCTGGGATGAAATTGCTTTATCAACTTTACAGCCTAATACCATGGTACAGTTTTGGGCCGATGCGGATAACTCAAAACTGGCTGTAAAGCAGGGTGCAAAAGTGATCATGTCCCCTGCTAAAAAAGCTTACCTCGATATGCAATATGATTCAACATCCAAACTGGGTTTACATTGGGCCGCATATATTGATGTTGATACGGCATATATCTGGGATCCGGCTAAATATGTGGATAGCATTCAACGCGAAAATATAGTAGGAATTGAAGCTCCTTTATGGTCTGAAACAGTTGTAACAATGGATGATATTGAATACCTGGTTTTCCCCAGATTACCCGGATATGCAGAGATTGGCTGGTCTCCATCTAAAGACAGGAACTGGGACGAATATAAAAAAAGACTGGCCAGTCATGGACCCAGGATGAAAGCGATGAATATTGATTTTTATCCATCATCAAAAGTTCCCTGGTAAAAAAATAACCGTATATAATGATGAAAGAAATCCTTTTCAGCCTGATCATTTCTGTAATTACACTTACAACTGCGGCTCAACAAAATGCCACCACATCCTTTGAGCAATGGATCAGCCTGAAGCAGGTTGGCGGAGTACAGGTATCACCCGATGGAAAACAGGTAGCCTACACCGTTACAAGTACTAACTGGAGCAGTAATAACTACGACACGGAAGTATGGCTGAGCAGGGATGGAGGAAAACCATTTCAGCTTACACAAACACTGAATGGCAGCAGCAATGCTGCACAGTTTTCCCCAGACAGTAAATGGATCGTTTTCTGGCAGACAGGGGAAATAAAACGCAGATATACCTGATCGCCATAGAAGGTGGTGAAGCATTTGCTATTACAAATGAAGAGGATGGCATTGGAGGATACGACTGGAGCCCGGATGGAACCCGCATAGCTTTTACAAAAACGGAAGCTGACTCCAAAAAAGAAAAGAATACCAAAGAACGATACGGAGCTTTTGGTGTTGAAGGTGAAGAATATAAACTGAGCCATCTCTGGGTCATGAACTTCAATATGGACTCAATAGTAAATGCCGGACTCCTCCCATGTTATGAAGATAAATCAGACAGCAGCAAAAAGAAAAACGCAATCCCTTGTTTTAAAATGCCAAAAGCATCAAGGCTCACAGAAGGCAATTTCACCGTAACAGGTTTTAGCTGGAGCCCTGATGGAAAACAGATTGCATTCAACCGGCAACCAGATCCCCTTATTAATTCTTCCATTCATTCAGATATTGCCATAGTATCCATAGATGATAAAAAAATAAAAACAATTGTTTCCAATCCCGGCAGCGATTTTTTACAACACTGGCACCCGGAAGGAAAATCAATTTTATACAGCAGTTCTGTCAATGATACCATTTCAAATTATTATTTGAACAACAGGGTATTCATATATTCATTGGCAAGCGGCACTAACCGGGAGATACTGACTACAGTGGATGAAATGAAAAACATCTACGACTGGAATCCCTCCGGCATAATTTACGGCAGGAGCCGGAAAATGAAAAATGTTGTTTACCTGTACAATCCCGCAAATGGCACAACCACTGAAATCAATACAGGGCTGGACATTCCGGGTTTTGTTTCATTCAGTAAAGATGGTTCCATAATGGGCGTAAGCGGAAGAAATTTCGATCAGCTCAATGAAATTTGGACGGGGAAAACGGGCACTAACCCAGTTCGAATAACCGATATCTCAGCCCAACTGAAAGGCTGGAAACTGCCCATTAATGAGATCATCAGTTGGAAAAGCAAAGATGGTACTGAAATCGAAGGTGTTTTACTCAAGCCGGCAGATTTTGATCCGAAAAAGAAGTATCCGCTTCTTGTTGTTATACATGGTGGCCCTACAGGTATAGACAGGCCTGAACCTGCTCCCAGTTACGTGTACCCGATGATGCAATGGTGCGAAAAAGGGGCTTTGATGCTCCGCGTAAATTACCGGGGCAGTGCGGGATACGGAGAGAAATTCAGGTCGCTTAATGTACGCAACCTTGGCGTAGGCGACATGTGGGATGTGATGAGCGGGGTTGATTTCCTGGCTGGAAAGGGCTTCGTTGATACTTCCCGGATGGGCTGTATGGGCTGGAGCCAGGGAGGGTATATCTCAGCATTCCTTACAACCAATACCAATCGCTTTAAAGCCATCAGCGTAGGCGCCGGTATTTCCAACTGGGTCACTTATTATGTGAATACAGATATCACTCCTTTCACCCGTCAGTATTTACAGGCAAACCCCTGGGCCGACATGAATGTATACCTGAAAACATCCCCCATGACCAATATCAGCAAGGCCTCTACACCTACCCTGATTCAACATGGAGAATTTGACAGGCGCGTACCCATACCAAATGCCTATGAACTATATCGCGGATTGCAGGACAGAAAAATTCCTTCAAAGCTGATCGTCTATAAAGGTTTTGGTCATGGCATTAATAAGCCTAAAGAAAGACTGGCTGCAGTATGGCATAACTGGCAGTGGTTTAACCACTATGTGTTTGGGGAGAAGCTGGAGGAAATACCAACCGGGGAATGAAAAAAATCGAAAGTGGAAAGTCGAAAATGAAACAGCCAGAAGCATTAAGCTAAACCAATAAACTCGATAAAATCAATATAATCCATCATGTTAATTCATCAAATCCCCGGAATCCTGCTCAAAATCGAAAGTCGAAAATGAATACAGCTAACAGCAAAGAAACGAAGAAAATGAGATGATCTTCATATGTACGATTTTATCAATACAGTTAGTGAAACCTGTTAATCCTGTTACAATCATTTTTTCTTTCCCGTTTCAATGGCGTTTAAAATCATTCGCATGGTTTCCTGGAAATGCATCCCTGGTTTTCCAGGTAAGATATTCCAGGCATTGAATACAACCACCATATCATAGGCCGGGATTATTATGGGTATTTGACCGCCAAAACCCGATCCCCTCCAGATATCTACAGCGGGATTTTGTCCGATCTTCTCTAACCACCACTTATATCCGTATTGTGTACCGCCACCAACGGAAATCTGGGGAGTTACCGATTGCCTGACCCAATCAGGGCTTACCAATTGCCTGCCATCCCATTCTCCGTTATGCAGATATAGATAAAATATTTTTGCAAGGTCATGAGGGCTTAGATAAAGCCCTCCTTCCGTATCAACAAGGCCCGTAGGAATCCGCTTCCAGAAATGATTTTCAATGCCAAGTGGCTTGAACAGTTGTTCAACTGCATAAGTTTCAATATCTTTTCCGGTAGCCACCCTGAATATATATGCGAGAAGCTGCGTAGCACCACTGTTATAATTAAACCTTGTTCCCGGTTCTTCGGACATTGGTTTATTAATGGCATACCCAACCCAATCGAAACCAGCTTCCATCACACTGCAATCATTTTTAGGATCATCATAATGTACATTCTCATCCCAGCTGAGGCCGGCAGTCATTGTCAGCAGGTGTTTAATTGTCATCCGCCTTTTCTTATCATCAATAAATTTTATCTGGGAGGTGTCAAAAAAATGCAGCACTGGCGTATTAATATCCGGAAATTCATTTCTGGCAATAGCAACGCCAATAATGACAGAAGTAACCGTCTTTGTAACAGATTGCAGTGTATGCAGGTTGGTATGATGATACCAGGGATGCCACCAGTCGCTAAAATAATTATAGGGTCCGGAGGGGTCATTGGCATTTAACCCGCTTTTATGATTAACCTGATCCTTATATATCTGCGCGTAATCGTGCTTGTAAGTTCTCTCCCAGGCAATTTTCCCATGCCGTATAATGAGCAATCCATCCATATATCCGTTGCTGCCATTGGCAAAAGACGCATCGAGCAAAGCAAGTGTATCGGGATTAAGTCCCAGGTCTTTCGGAGCAGCAGCTGGCCAGTTTTTTGTTGGCCAGATCGTTTGGCTTACAACAGGCAGCACCCCCAGGAACAGGCAGAGGAAATAAAGCGATAATGACTTCTGATATTTCATTATGTTCAGATTTATACATTTAAGGTATGAAACAATACGTATTATTTTAGGAGATAATAATTAAGCCCGATGTGATTGCATAACCATTTAAAGGTTAGGTATTTTCCAGGGCTCAATATAATTTCTTACCTTATACACCAGTAAAATAACTCCTGCATGAAGCATCCACGTTTTTTCCCTGTTGCAATACTTTGCCTGGTTTTATTTGTAGCCGTATCGCTCATTAAAAAAGCTGATACACCCACATCCATAACCTGGGATGAATGGGGCGTGCCGCATATTTCTGCGCAGAATGATGAACAATTATTTTATGCCGAGGGCTGGGCTCAGATGCAGTTGCATGCAAACCTGATAGTGGAATTATATGGACGATCAAGGGGCAGAGCAGCTGAATATTGGGGTAAAAATAAAATTGGTGACGATCAGATCATACATACACTTGGATTCCCCGAAATCGCTGCAGAATGGTCCCGTACACAGGACCCGGAATTTAAAAAGCTTTCTGCTGCATTTGTTAGAGGACTCAATGATTATGCAACGGCACACCCGGAATCCATCAAGCCAATCAACAAAGCGATACTGCCACTTGAACCCAATGATGTGAACATGCATTTACTGTTCATTGTTTACACCCGTTTCGTGGGTGGCGATGAGTTGGGCATGACACAGGAATGGAAAGATATGGGATCAAATACCTGGGCGGTTGGCCCTTCCAGGTCGGCGAGTGGAAAAGCCATGCTGGTGCAGAACCCTCACCTGCCCTGGTTTGGGGAATTCCTTTTTACGGAAGTTCATTTGATGAAACCCGGGCAAAACATGTATGGATCAACATTGGTTGGATTACCCGGGCTGGCCATTGCGTTCAATGACTTTCTGGGATGGAGCCATACCAATAACACCATCGACAATGCAGATACTTATGAAGTACAACTCAAAGACGGTGGCTACCTGCTGAATGGAGAAAGAAAGGAGTTTGAAAAAAAGACTAAAACCATAAAAGTAAAAGATGAAAATGGTAAGCTGGCAGACTTTAATATTGACATACTGAAAACGGTTCATGGCCCCGTTGTTAACATGGGCAAAACAAAGGCACTTGCCATTCGAATGCCGGGATATGATAAACCCAATATCGGACTACAGTGGTGGCGTATGGCCAATGCACAAAATTTTGACCAGTTTGAGGCAGCATTAAAAATGGCACAGATCCCTTTCTGGAATGTTTCATATGCAGATAAACAGGGAAATATATTCTACCTGTTTAACGGATTGGTACCAAAACGTTCCCATGGCGACTGGAACTATTGGAGCAAAATTATTACCGGAGGAAAACAAGAAGATATTTGGACAAGTGTACTAAGCTATTCAGATTTGCCCAAGATCAAAAACCCGCCACAGGGCTGGTTGCAAAATGCCAATGACCCACCCTGGACCAGCACTTTTCCCATGATCCTCAAGCCTGCTGATTTTCCACCCTATATGGCACCGAAATTTATGCATTTCCGTGCACAACGTTCCGCCGATATGTTGGACAAAGATCCTTCAATCACTTTTGATGAACTGGTCGAATATAAACTTTCTACCAAACTTGAAATGGCCGACAGAATCCTGGATGATTTATTTAAAGCGATCGATCTGTATGGTACAAATATTGGGAAAGAGGCTAAAGATATTTTGGAAAAATGGGACCATAAAGCTGATGCAAATAGTATCGGCACTTATTTATTTGTGCAATGGGCAAATAAAATGCAACCCTATAATGGAAACATGTATGCCGTTAAATGGAACGAAAATAATCCCAGGTTAACCCCGGATGGTTTATCAGATCCCCAAAAAGCAGTTAGTGTTTTGGAAGAAACCGCAACCAAAATAAAGACAGATTTCGGAACCCTGGCAGTACCCTGGGGCAAAGTTTACAGGATTCATTATAATAACCTCGACCTCGATGGTAACGGCGCAGACGGAAGTGTAGGTGCATTCAGGGTTGCCTGGCCATTCAAAGAAGAAAACAATATTTCCTATATAGGTGGGGGTGATTCATGGGTTGGTGTGATTGAATTCGGGGATAAAATAAAAGCAAATGTGCTCCTCAGTTATGGCAATTCAACACAGGAAAATTCTGTGCATAATGGAGATCAGCTACGACTATTTTCCCAGAAAAAATTAAGAGAGGCACATTTCTATTCCGCAGATGTGGACCAACATAAAAAAAGAAAAGAGGTGATGATAAATGGCCAGATGAAAGAAGATAAATAATGTAAGCTTTTGTTTTTCTGCCTTAATCTTTGCGATCTTTCTTGTCAGATGTAGCTTTAGCGAAGTCTGATTTTCCTTGCGGTTAAAATATTTGAATGACCAAAATGCAATATATCCGCCTGTCTGAATTAACAGGCAAAATAAAATCAGTTGTTGATGATGCGTTTAGCTCTTTGAGCTTTTGGATTATTGCTGATATAAGCAACCATAGTTTCCGTTCACAGAAAAACCACCATTATTTTGACCTGGTTGAAAAGGATCCCTATTCAAATGATCTCATCGTTAAAATTTCAGGTAAAGCCTGGTCAACCGGTGCGGCTAAAATCGCCGAGTTTGAAAAATTGACTGGCCAGGCTTTTACCAATAATATCCAGGTACTCATTAACGTGTATGTTGAATTTCATCCGGTATACGGGATGCAATTGGTCATTAATGATATCGATCCTAATTTCACGCTCGGCGTTTTGGAACAACAGCGACAGGCTACGTTGGAAAAACTCGCAGCAGACAACCCAGGCTTTATTCAAAAAACAGGCGACAGGTATATCACCAGGAACAATCAACTCCCTTTACCCAAAGTAATTCAGAAAATTGCACTTATATCAGCGCGCAATTCGGCTGGTGCGGAAGATTTCAAACATACCCTGGGACATAACACTTACGGTTACCAGTTTGAAGTGGATGATTATTTTACCCTTGTGCAGGGCGACAACAATGCAGATCAGTTGGTTACCAATATGATTGCCATTTTCAATTCAGGGAAACCCTATGATGCCGTAGTGATCACACGTGGCGGAGGTGCACAAACAGATTTCCTGATCTTTGATAATTACAGGATCGGGCAGGCCGTTGCAAAATTCCCCATACCCATTATCACCGGTATTGGTCACCAGAAAAACGAGACCATTGCAGATCTGATGGCACACACCCAGACAAAAACACCTACCAAGGCTGCTGAATTTATTATCGCCCATAATAAATATTTTGAAGACAGCCTCCTGATTTACCAAAGAAGGATTGTGATAAAAACGCAACAAATTTTTTCTGCCAGGGTGCAATTGTTATCAACCCTCAACAGCAATGTTGTTAACCAGGCGAGGGATATCATTTCAAAAAACAAAGACAGTCTTTCGATGCTGCATCAAAGTACCATCAATGCAACAAAAACAATTCTTTTCCGGAACCGGAATAATCTGGGGGCAATTTCAGCCCAGGTTGTTTCCAGGCCCAGGATTATTCTTTACAACCGGTTAAATGATATTCAAAACACAGTTGGGAATATCAAAACATTTAAGTCGCAATACTTTAAAAATCAAAAGAGCTATCTGGGCCATTTCAAATCGGTCATTAATATGATGTCACCAATAAATATCCTCAAAAAAGGATTTGCGGTAATAAAAGTAAATGATCAGATCATCAGCAATCCTGATGACATAGTGGTAGGCAAAGAAATAGAGATCATTTTAGCAGAAACACAAATACAAACCATCGTAAAAAATAAATCGCCATACAATGGAAACGACTTTAACATATGAAAAGGCTTATGACGAACTGGTACAGATAGCCAGGGAGATAGAAGAAGAATCAGTATCCGTAGATGTACTGGCGCAGAAAGTCAAAAGAGCATCGGAATTAATCACTTTTTGCCAGGGAAAATTGAAATCAACAGAAGCGGAAGTGAATAAGATCATTGCACAGATGGAGGGGAATGCTAAATAACATCAAGACTTGCTTATTTCTTTTACATACCTTTTGGTCAAAGTTTAACCCTTGATCTATGGCTGATCATTGCTGATCAATATCATATTCCTACAGAATCAATCAACATAACTTGTAAGTCGAATGCATCGATGCATTGCTCCCTTCTTTTAAGTTAACCTATTAATACCTGCAAAGATGAAAACACATGCAATCGCCTTAATTGTGTTTACCTTTTCCTCCATTTTATTTTCCTGCCAAAAAACAGAAATGCCAGTGCCTGACAACCTGGTAATGGATATTGAATCCTGCAAACCAAAAGACAAAAAAAACCTTTATGTAGGAATGGATTACCAGGGCGGAATAATTTTTTATCTTGATGAAACCGGGAAACATGGATTGATTTCCGCAAAAGAAGACCTTGGTCCTGCACCTTGGGGTTGTTCAGGTACTTCAATACCAGCTGCTCAGGACTTCACTGATGGCAGAGCAAATACAATTGCGATTTTAGCTAATTGCTCAGAACGTGGAATAGCCGCAAGGTTATGTGATAAATATGTTGTGAGGGAGAAAGGAGATCACGGGAAAAAATATGATGACTGGTTCATGCCTTCATTTACACAATTAAACAACATTCAGGGAGCATTAAAAAGTACGAGTGGATTATGCGAAAAAGCTTATTGGGTTTCCAATCAGGCAAATGGATCATTTCAGGCAATTCCGGTTGACCCAAATTTAAAAGCATGGCGTATACATTATTACTGTGGAAGTATAGATCCAGAATCTTGGATGCCATACCATTCTCCAGGAAATAAATACGACAAATTATTGGTAAGGCCTATCAGGGAGTTTTAATATACTAGTTTTTGGCTAAGACAAAATAATACTATTGACCTTTGATTCTTCAATTCTTTGAAACCTTATAGATTAGAGTTAGAAAATATCATTTCATACCTCAGTTAATAAATATTCCTGCATTATGAAAATATATACGCTCAGTATAAGTGGTTTAATAATCAGTTCACTATTATTTTCCTGCAAAAAAAATGAATTGCCCGTTCCTGACAACCTGGTAATGGACATTGAATCCTGCAAACCAAAGGATAAAAAAAACCTTTATGTAGGAATGGAATTCCAGGGTGGAATAATTTTTTATCTTGATGAAACAGGAAAGCATGGACTGATTTCCGCAAAAGAAGACCTTGGTCCTGCACCTTGGGGTTGCTATGGAACTTCGATAACTGCCGCCCAGGGTCAGGGTTTAGATGATGGCTTATCAAATACATTAGCTATCATTGCCAATTGCCCGGAACCCGGAATAGCTGCCAGATTATGTGATGGATATATTGTAAGAGAGAAAGGTGATCATGGTAAAAAATACGACGATTGGTTTATGCCTTCATTTGGACAATTTACATCCATTCTCTACGTCTTAAAAAGTGCCAGTGGCTTATGCCAAAAAACCTATTGGGTATCATCAGAAGCTTACGGTGACTTTATGGCAATACCAATCGACCCTAAAAAGCAAGCATGGGAAATTAATTGCCAGTGCGCAATCCCAAATCCTGATATTAATGGCATATTCCCTGCACCGAGACCAAAAGCAGGCGCTTATCTTGTAAGACCTATAAGGGCATTCTGACTTCATCCTAAACCCGATGGGCGTAAAGGAGGTCAAAAGATCAACTTTACGCCCATATTTCAATGAGATACCCCCCTTTTTTCCACATGCACCTAATCAAATAGCTGATTTATATTATCTTAGCCGCTTGTCGGGCCTGCCCGCATACCCACCCACACAGAAAGATATCGGCATCCTACTCCCCTATTCATTACTTATTGGGCATCATAATGCCCAGCTGAAACCAATTTGTGCATATTGAATAGTGTAAACCTCTGATCCATGCTTAAAGAAAACGCAATTTCATTTGCCGGCTTATCGGACAAGTCTGATATGTTCCGTAAAGACCTTCTTATTACCTCTCAAATGGTGGAAGATGATGAAGGAGAACAGGTAAATATGGTTATTCTGAGCCATCAATCACTTGGTCTTTCGCAAACTATACACGAAAGCGATGAAAACATCCTCGTATTTAAAGCACAACAGACCATAAACCAATGGATCAAGGCCTGGTTACAAAAGGATGTTGTTGAAAGCCGTATAGAAAATATCCGCAAACACCAACAGGAATGGGAAAGCCTACTCTCCGGAAGCCTCGACAAATCGCATGCTATTGACTTTGAAAACCTAAAAAATAAAGAACCCTTTGAAACTTCACCGCTATTTATTGAATTACAATCAAGGTTGCATTCAATAACAATTCCGGTTCCACCTAAAATTGGCAACACTCCTGCAAGGCCGCTTTATAATGAACCGGAAATTACCTTCTCCCAAAAAATAATGTTGAAAAAGCGAAGGATTATTAATCGCTATGAACAGGAATACAATAAGAAACTGGAGACCTGGCAAAAGATCTGCGATCGAATAGAGCAGAACTATAAAGAAAATATCAGGGAATATGAACAATCAGTTTTAGCACTGGAGGATGAACAGGAAAAAGTGAATCAGGAGATTGTAGCAGCCAGGGCACTATATGAAGAACAAAGGTTACGGAAAAATGAAAGCACGGACATCTTGCAAATAAACTACCAATCGAAACAACCGGAAGCGGTTGAACAATATTTCGAACTGGTAATGCTGCAATCCGAATTTCCAGATATATTTCCACGAAATACAGAGCTGGAATATAACCGTGATAATCAAACTTTATTTATATACAGTGAACTTCCGCATCCAGGCAATGTGCCCCGTGAAAAAGACCTGCAATATACCAGTTCAGAGAATCTTGAAGTTGTAGGATATTATACAAATGAAGAATTCTCGGACCTGTACAATGATATTATCTACAAAACAGTTCTCAGGACTTTTCATGAAATCTTTAATGCAGACCAGGCCCGGGCTGTGGAAGCAATTAACTATTCAGGGTGGGTCAGAACCCTTAACAGGGGAAACGGACAATACGAAAAAAGCGGCATTATTGCACTCTTTGCAACAAGGGAGGATTTCGAAAAGATAAATTTGAAACAGATCGATCCAACACTATGCTTCCGTTTCCTTAAAGGATCTTCAGCGCCTTCACTGATAGAATTAAAAACAATTCCGGCTCCATTTATCTTAAACAAAAAATCACGTGAACAGGTTCAGGTTATATATAATATTGAGCCCATTGACAACAGTACCAACCTGGATAATCTTGGCTGGCTGGATTTCGAAAAACTGATGTTGGACCTTTTTGAAAAGGAATTTGAATCAAGCCCTGGAGAAATACAAGTTCTCCATAGCTCATTGGAAAGCGGGCTTGAAGTATATGGAATGGATAAAGACCCGCTGCGTGGCGGTAAAATTGTTTTTCAAGCAAAAAGAAGCATAAATCCAATACCTGTTTCCGCAGTTAAGGAGATTTTTGGTTCAGTTATACATGAGGGTGCTATCAAGGGAATTTTATGTACAACAGCGGATTTTTCCCCGGAAGCCTTTGAGTTTGCAAAAAACAAACCCATCAGCCTCATTAATGGAATGAGCCTGCTTTCCCTTTTTGAAAAACATGGACAAAAACTAAGGATCAATCTTCGGGAAACCATCAGCGTGGAAACCTGGCTAACTTAGCTACTTAGCGATTAATAAGGCAACTGCCATAAAACCCGATTGAGAAATTGGCATCCCATTCAAATACTAATATATAGCAACCATTTGCATCCAGAATGGCTTTATAAATATTCAAAACAGCTTTTCTATAGGGTTTACTAACTTTCTCTTTTATCCACATTTTTTGCACTAATTACCTGATTTTTACTATCTTAGTAAACCCCTCTTGAAAATATCTCTTTTTCTGCACCCTTTTGCTGTACATACTGGCACAAAACTTAAGATCGAAACCATTATTGTGAACCTCGCTTAGTGTAAACCTCTGTTCCATGCAAAAAGAACCCACGCTTGTATTTACCGGGCTGTCGGATAAATCTGACATGTTCCAAAAAGATTTTTCCTTTACAATTGATAAAGAGGAAAACGACATTGAAGAGCCGATGTATGTTGCCGTCCTCCGCCATAAGTCGCTTGGACTTTCCACTACAATTCGCGAAAGAAAAGAAGAAACCCTTCAGTACAGATCCCAACAGATTTTGAACCAATGGATCCAGACATGGAACTTGGCAAATAACACTGCAAACAAACTCGAACCGGTCAGAAAAATACAGGAACTATGGGAAACCATGTTATCCCAAAGCCTGGATAAGGATCATACCCTTGACCTGGAACATTATAAAAATAAAGAACCATTTGAATCTTCCATAAAATATGCACAGTTAAAATCAAGGATGGACTCACTGATCATCCCATCTCCGCCTAAAATGGGTTTTCTCCCGCAAAAACCAACATATAAAGAACCTGAGGTAAGTTTTTCACAGAAACTTCAGTTTAAAAAAAGGAAGATCATACAGGCTTATGAAAAAGAATATGATAAGAAACTGGAGTCCTGGCAAAAGATTATTGAACGCACAGAAACTGCTCATACCATCAGGCAGGCTGAATATGAGAAATTACTTTCTTCCATAAGTTTGGAACGTGAAGCCTTACAGCAGGTTATCGAAAATGAAAAACAGCATTATGAAGATGATCGCCTGCAAAAGAATAAAGCCGCAGATAGTTTAGCCATAAATTATCAATCGAAACAGTCAAATGCTGTTGAGGAATATTTTCAAATATTGATGCAGAAATCCGAATACCCGGATTTCTTCCCGCGCAATATCGTACTTGAATACATCCCGGAAACACAAACATTGTATGTATCAGCTGAACTTCCCCACCCTGACCTTATTCCAAAAGAAAAAATAATTAAACTAAACAAAGAGAGTAACCAGGAAGATGTAGCTGAATATAGTAATGAAGAATTTTCGCTATTATATAACGACATTATTTATAAAATCATACTTCGGTCATTGCATGAAATAATTTCAGCCGATAAGGCAGATACTGTGGGGTCCATTGGATATAATGGCTGGGTAAGGGTGCTAAACAGGGGGAATGGCAGATATGAGAAAATTTGTATCACTTCCTTATTCACCACCCGTGCAGCATTTGAAGAAATCAACCTGCACAAAATTGATCCTGCACTCTGTTTCCAATATTTACACGGAATGTCCTCAACTGCCCTTACAGATCTAAGACAAGTAGAAACACCAATGTCTATCCCAATCAAAAATGAAGCAGTAATGGCTGTTAAAAAATTACTTGAGCCCCTTGATAAGGGGAATAACCTTGCTAACATGAACTGGCTGGAATTTGAAACAAAAATTTCAGCACTTATAAAAAAGGAATTTTGTACTGAAAACAGCGAAACCAACCTGGTACATAGTTCTCTCGAATTAGGCATAGAGCTCATAACAACAGATACTGATACATACAGAGGTGGTAAAACTATTTTTTATGTCAAGAGGAGTATAAAACCGATTTCTGTTTTTGCGGTTAGGGAACTTTTTGGACAAATAATACATGAAGGCGCCATCAAAGGCATTTTAATTACAACAGCGGATTTTTCACCGGAAGCTTATGAGTTTGCCAAAAACAAACCCATAAGCCTCATTAATGGAATAGGCCTTCTTTCCCTTTTTGAAAAACACGGGCAAAAGCTTCGAATAAATCTTCGCGAAGCGATCAGCCTGGAAACCTGGCTTTCTTAGTTTCTACTACATTACTAAATCCTTAGATTCAGTGACCTTGAATCAAAAATAAATTTTGCCACGGATTTCACGGAATAACTGCCGGAAAAAACAAATACAGAAAAGTAATTTGCTTTTTAACAGGCTGTTTTTCTGTGTATTCCGTGGCTAATTTTATGTATTATTTTAGTTGAAATGCCGGGTCTTCATATTTTCTTTGCGGTTAATAAGGCAATTGCAATAAAAACCCGATTGAGAAATTAGCATCCCAGTCAAACACAAATGTGTCGCATCCGGTTGCATCCTGAATGGCTTTATAAATATTCAAACCGGCTTTTGTCTTTGGCTTGTCGGCGGCATAATTACCAGGTGATTTCAACACAGTGTAACGCTCTTCACCGTTGCGATGCTGCTTAGCCAGATCAAATGGTGTACCCCCGATGATAAAACAAACCTCCCTGTTTTTAGCTGGGATCTGTGATGCTTTCATCTTCACTTCATTATAGATCACATCATCCTGGATATCCTTTTCATAATACTTGGAACCAGGTGCTTCTACTGCCTGGATATTTGCAGCATTCATCCAGGAGATCTTTGTATTACCGGAACCCATATCAACTACAAAGGCATTCCCATAATAACTTGGGGGTAATGCACTCCTTAATCCCAGTTTGCCTTCCTGTTCTGGCGTAACCAGGTTCACCACAAATCCCATCTTCTTCAGTTCAGAACTGATGATGGTAGTCTTGGGTATTTTTTGGGCACCGGAGCTGATGATGAAATGCACATTTCTTGATTTAACACCTTTATCAAACATCATCGAAATATATTTCTTCAAACCAGCACGAATATCATCCGTTGTAGCCAGTCCTTCATACACCAGGCTCTGTCCGAAGTCTTTGGTAACAACTTCCCATCGCTTTTCTTTATCCATATTGATGATAAAAGAATTAAATCCCGTAGCGCCAACTTCAACAATCCCCTTTAACTCACCATTGACGGGCTTTTCCGGCTGAAAAGCAAAGATCCGGCCCTCTTCTGCTTTTGCTGCAGTAGTTGAAGTTGCTTTCTCTGTTTTAGCTTCTTCAGAAGACGGACTGGTTGGAGTTCTGCCATCTGTTATAGTCCGGTCAATTTCACTCTTATCACCGGCACTAAACCAGCCATCGGTAATGGCGAAATAACCAAATGCAATGATCGGCAAGGCTATGAGCAGGGCTTTGAAAGGCCATCTTAAACGACTCCATGTACTATTTGACATATTTGTATTCTTTGTGTTTTATTACCCGCTGTAGCGTAAGCGAAAGCGGGGGCGGTTAAAAAATTAGTTTAATAGAGAAAATCCTTTATCAACTTTCTCATCACTCTTGAGGTCATAATTACTGCTGGCAATCATCGGCACATTCAGCATAGTAAGATTGCGCTCATCTACTTTCTTTACAAAGGCTTCCAGTTCCTGCTGAGATGGGGTACCCCCTACCGTTATATTGTTATTCTGGTCAAGGAATTCGAGGTTAGACCTGATTGAGGCGATATTCTGACTGATGGCCTGTGTTGCGGCACTCATCGCTTCCTGGAATACCCAACCGTCTTTTATGTTGAATACATCGGCCAGTCCCTCTGTAGCATTTTTCATTTTTTGGGTAGCTTCCATTTTCTTCTGAAGAATGGTGATACTGCTATCCAGTGTACTCACATAAATTCGGGCGGCGCTTTCATTATCCTTAAGTACCTCAATGACTTTAGAAAACTGGTTGGCATACTGCGCATAACTGCGGGCGTTATGCTCCTCCGCTTCTCCTTCCTTTCCAAAAAGAAAAGCCTTGGTGCGGGTTTCCTTTGCTACGCGGTTGAGGTCGTTGGCTTTTTCAATATTATTAGCCTTATTAGCTTCTATGGATTGTTCTTCCTGTTTAGAAGCATCTGCAACCAAACGTTTCACCAAAGCATATTTTTCTTCTGCAGTCTTTTGGGATTGTGTTCCGCTCTGGATCATATCAATACGAACACCGTCTACATGGGCAATCTTTTCTTTTACCCTTTTCAAAGTATCCTTGGCATCATTTAATAATAACTGCAGTGCCGTTATTGGATTATTCCTCACGATTGATTTCTCGCTTTTAAAGAGAAGCGTACGCCCCAGCCGATGTAAAACACTTACAATCTTAGGCATGAGCAGCAACAATACAACCAGCACTATACTAAATACTACAAACAGAACCGACTTCTGTGCATATGCCAGCAGGGTATCAACGTTTTTGAAAAACCACCAGGCTCCACCTATGATCAGTGCCCAATAGAAAATGGAGGCAATGGTCTTCTTTCCCTCCTCGGTCTTCATCGGAGCGGGTAATTTATCCCCCAACACCTGAAATATAGGTAATTGGTTCTTCAGTTCAGCGGGGATAACTGTTAAGGCATTCGACTGATTGCTCATATGGTTTAATTTAATTCTTTATTGATGATATCCAGGACCTGCTGCATTTCCGTCAAAACACTGTTTACAGATTTTTTACCTGTATTTATTTTTTGGTCAATTTCGGCAATTTTAGGATCATATTTTTGTTGAATTGTATCCCTTTCGGACTTTTTTGCGACAAGCTTTTCCTGCAATACGGCTATTTGTTGTTCAATGGCATTTATTTCAGCAATAAGGCTGGATTTAACCTGCTCCCTTTCTTTATCCAGCCGGGCTTTTTCTTCCAGCCTTTTCTGAGATTCCGTTTCAATGACTGTTTTTAGCCCGGACATATATGCAGCAGCCGTTTCCTGAAGCTTTGCTTTGGTAAGCGACTTATCAGCAAATTTCAATGAAGTAAATGCAGACTTAATATTAGTACTGTTGGGACCACCCATTTCCACCGCAGCATTCCAAACCTCAAAGAAATCCACTCCTGGCTTATTCATGTTTTCCAAAAGTTGGTATACGCGGAGTTTCACATCTTTCATATCTGGTTCCGAAAGGTAACTTTCAGTAACCTGGGGCTTAGCCGGTTCAGGATTTTGATGGGGAGCAAGTGTTTCAGCAGTTGACGAAACGGCTTTATCATCTTCCATTGAAGATGTGAATAAAACCCTTTTCAACCCTTTCAGGATATCACTGCCAAACCTGTCGTTGTTATCACTCATTCTGTTGTTTTTTACTATACCAAATGTATAGGAAAAATGATAGACGCCGCGGGGTTTTGAAAAGTTGGCAGGTTAAGAAAACATTTTTCCTTTATACAATTTACTTAGTGGTAAAAATCAATTTAGGTTACTGTTGAATTTTCAGGGTCCATGCATAATCACACGGAAGTTGATTGGGAAATGTAATATCCACTCCATCAGAAACAAATTTCCAGCTAAGGGGCTCTTTCACTCCCAGCATATAGATTTTTGAACCGGGTTTAGGTTTTACCTGCCTGATATTAATGATATTGGCCGATTTTTTGGTGATCATTGCATATACATATTTGCCATCCTTACTGGTTGTATACCTGATATTATCACCTTCCTTATATTTTTTCAGGCTGTTTGTTGCATAAATAGCTTCCCCGTTTACTTTAAGCCATTTTCCCATTTCGCCCAGGCGTTCCACACTTTCCGGAGGTATCACTCCGGCTGAGGTTGGGCCTACATTCAGCAAATAATTCCCTCCTTTTGCTGCTATATCGATCAGATTATCGATCAACATTTCGGCAGATTTCCAATTATGATCGTATTTGCTAAAACCCCAGGTATCATTCATGGTCATGCAACTTTCCCAGTCAGAATCAGATGTACCCTCCAGGATCTCTTGTTCCGGAGTTCCGAAATCACCGGCTGCATCATTATATTTATTCATGCCCTGCATGCCAGACCTTCCCTTACCCACCCGGTTATTAATGATCAGGCTTGGTTTAAGGTTTCTCAGGAAATTGTACAGATCCTTTCCTTGCTCCTCAGTCCATTCCGGGATCCATTCGCCATCAAACCACAGCACTTCCGGATCATATTTTGTGATCAGTTCCGTTAATTGTTTCTTCAGGTACGTTTCGCGATAACGGGCAAAGTCGGGATTAGGTGTGTTTTGATGCGGATAATCTTTTTTACTTTCCGCATCAGGCTGGTGCCAGTCCATGATGGAATGGTAAAAACAGATTTTAATTCCGGCGGCTTTACAGGCATCTGTCAGCTCTTTCAGGATATCCCTTTTAAACGGGGAAAAATCCATGACATCATAACCAGACACTTTGCTGTCCCATAAAGCAAATCCATCGTGGTGTTTGGAAGTAATAACAATATACCGGACACCTGCATCTTTGGCAATACGAACCCATTCTTTTGCATTGAACGACTGCGGGTTAAATTCGCGCACGAACTGCTCATATTCCGGTATGGGAATATTGGCAGAATGCATGATCCATTCTGCAATGCCCTTTACTTCTTTTCCTTTATACTCCCCTGCCGGAACGGAATAAGCACCCCAGTGAATAAACATGCCAAATGTGGCGTCCCGCCACCATTGCATGCGCTTATCTTTTTCGGCTGTGCTTTCCTGTAAGTAGCTCTTCTGGGCGTTTGATGTTAAGCAAGCCAGGATGAATAGTATGGCAAGAATCTGTTTCATATCCCTAATATATTGAATTCTTTGCGTTCTTTTTTCTTAGCGGTTAAAAATGCCTATTTCACTCAATGCCACACAAACCGGTGATTGTGTAACCCTAAGCCTGCATTTTGTAGTTGTTACCTTTTTATCCAGTTGTATGATCCTGCAAGCCCCAATGCTGGTTGCACCGCCAACTTTTACCCATGCCCCATCTAACCAGGCATCCAATTCCACGGCTTCAATACGCTGACCCAGTTTGATATTTTCCCTCAGTCTCACCAGGTTAAAAGATTGCAGCGTTTTCCATTCAAGGATCAGTTCCGGGTTTTTAACTGCATCATCCGTAGCCCAGTAACTGTAGCGGTTATCGTCGGTAAGCTGTTTGACCCCAAAATCTTTATTATTCCCCCGGATATTACTTGCTTTAAAAGCAGCGGTTTTGGCAAGGTCAGCAGCAAATGTTTTCTTAAGCAGGATGCCGAAGTCTCCCAGGGCTTTTACATCATTTTCATGCAATAAGCCTCGAGTATCGGGAGCGATACCCAGGTCAAGGCAGGCACCGCGACCAACACTTTTAAGATACAGATCAAAAAGTTTTTCAGGCGACTTTACAGTTCCATTTTCCGCAGGATGGAAGAACCACCCTTTTCTCAGTGGAACATCACATTCGGCCGGCATCCAGTATTTTCCATTTCGGGTACCCGTTGGGTTAAGGTCGTCACGCACTTCACCAGGGCCAGCTTTTTCTTTCCCTTCTAAAGGAACCGGTGTATTGGTGGCCCAGGATGTTTCTCCCGCTTCTCCACGCTCATTGCCTACCCATCTTACATCCCAGCCCACATCACTGAAGATGGATGCATCGGGTTGCATTTTACGAGTCATGACCCATGTTGTATCCCATCCATAATAGGTGGTACGGTCTATCTTCCGACTTTCTTTTGCACCCCCATAATATCCATCGCCACCGTTAGCGCCGTCGTGCCACGACATAAACAAAGTTCCGTACCTGGAATACAGTTCTTTCAGCTGATCCCTGTATATCCTGATATAATCATATGTACCATAAACCGGATTGTTTCTGTCCCACGGTGAACAATACACACCAAATCGAAGTCCGTTATTCCTGCAGGCTTGTTCAAATTCCTTCACCATATCCCCCTTGCCATTTCGCCAGGGGCTTTTGCTTATATTATATGTGGTAGTTGCCGTGGGCCAAAGTGCAAATCCGTCGTGATGTTTAGACACCAGGATCAGCCCTTTGAATCCTCCTGATTTAACTGCTTTGATAATCTGACCGGCATCAAACTGAGTTGGGTTAAATATGGAAGGATTGGCATCTCCAAACCCCCATTCTTTATCTTCAAAAGTAGTAGGCGTAAAATGCACCAACACATACATATCCATTTCGTGCCATTTTAGCTGTCTTTCTGATGGTAGAACTCCATATGGCAGAGGCGCAGATACCTGGGCGCTGGCAGAAACCAAAAAAGCAGCTATCCATAACAGTGAAATGATTTTTTTCATTCAAGGATTTTTTGTGAAGTTATGTTGCTAAGCTCTCCAATGCCATCGATCCTTATGATTACTTCATCGGCCGGCTGGAGGGAAAACTCATCCGGCGGAATAATGCCAGTGCCCGTCATCAGGTAGGTGCCAAATGGAAAAAGTGTTTCCCGGTATAGCCAGGCAGCCAGTTCTTCATGCTTTCTTTTCATCTGGCTGATGGTAATGCTATTCTGAAAAACGGGTACTTTCTGCCGTTGAATTTGAAGATGAATGCCGGTATCTGGTGGAAGGGGCAGTTCCCTTACCAGCAGGCATGGCCCAAGTGCGGCACTGAACTGGTAGGTCTTTGCTTGCGGGAGATAAAGTGGATTTTCTCCTTCGATACTCCTTGAGCTTACATCATTGCCAATGGTATATCCCTCAATTGAACCGCTGGAAGAAAGAAAAAGTGCCAGTTCAGGCTCCGGGACATTCCAGTTGGAATCGCGCCTGATTCGGATCTTGCCCTTATGTCCTACTGTGCGATGAGCAACTGATTTAAAAAATAATTCAGGCCTTTCAGCCTGGTAAACCTTATCATAAAAGCTTCCTCCGCCGGCTTCTTTGGATTCTTCCATACGGGCCTCCATGCTTCGGTAATAAGTTACACCGGCGGCCCATATTTCCTGGCTCTGCATGGGAGGATCAAAAGGCTGCTGGAGGTCTATTTCACTGATACGCGTAAACGAAGAAAGCTCGGCCAGGAGTTTACTATACAGGTTGGTCCTGTTGATAAATTCATCCCAGTTCCTTTCGGATGTATATTGAAGCCCGGCATGCTCTATTAAAATGGTGTTTCCTTTTTTAAAAAGTTTCATGCTTAAATTTAATTAAATTAACTGCAATGAACGCAAAGTTAAAATCCTTTAATTTCAATTAAAATTACCGTATGATGTTCTCCCTGAAAGATAAAACCGCCATTGTTACAGGTGGAGCCAGTGGTATTGGCCTGGCCATATCAAAGCTTTTTGCTCAACAAGGAGCCGCTGTGCATATACTTGAACTCAACTACCAGCAGGCAGAAAAAGAAGTGGAAGTGATAAGGGCTTCCGGCGGTATGGCATTTTCGCATAGCGTCAATATTGCGGAACAGGCAGAAGTGAACCAGGTAGTATCTACAATTGCACAAAACGGCCCTATTGACATCCTGGTAAATAATGCAGGCATCGCCCATATCGGCAATGCAGATAATACAACAGAAGCAGATTTCGACAGAATTGTTTCAGTGAATATCAAAGGAACCTATAATTGTTTACATGCCTGCTTGCCATATATGAAACAACAAAACAAGGGTGTAATATTAAACATGGCATCTGTTGCATCGAGTGTAGGTATACCAGACAGGTTTGCCTATAGCATGAGCAAAGGGGCTGTAGTAGCCATGACATTAAGTGTGGCAAAGGATTATATCAAATCGGGCATACGCTGTAATTGTATTTCCCCAGCCCGCGTACACACCCCTTTTGTAGATGGATTCCTGCAAAAAAATTATCCCGGTAAAGAAACGGAAATGTTTGAAAAACTGGCCGCCACACAACCCATTGGCAGGATGGCAGAACCATCGGAAATAGCCAGCCTGGCACTCTTTCTATGCAGTGATGAAGCCGGGTTTATTACAGGTTGCGACTATCCAATTGATGGAGGGTTTATCAGGTTGAATAATTAGAGGATAGAGGATAGAGGTTTGAGGTTAGGAAAAGCCTATACAGGAGGCTATTGTTGAGAAATAAAACTTTGAAAGGGCTGTTACTGACCTCTATCTTCTAACCTCTGACATCTATCTAACAACTATTTACACTATTTCACCATCTTCTTATTCGTAGTCCGGAAACCATTATTAACCGCATAAAAAGGGTTTATAATAATCACCGTGATTTTTTCTAGCCAGTTGAATCCGTTACGCCGCATTTTTATGGTAGCCACATGACTTGCTTCACCTAACAGTGTGCCAAAAATGGGTGTTATGATCATATCCTGCAAACTCGGCTGTTCTGCAGACCCTTCAATAACATATTCCCAGAAAGCCGACTGTGCAAATGAAAAAGCAAACGATTGAAAAATCGTTGCATCCTGGCTCCTGATAGAATTATAATATAATGAACCGGCAATGGGATGACCCACAAAATTAAAGCCCCAGCTATCCTGATCATTTACAGGCATTGTTGTAAAAGCTCTTTTTATATTTTTCATCGCATCATTTAAATATCCGGGCTGCCATTTTGTAACCTCCTTGGGCATGGCCATAAGAGCCCCCATACAAATCAATTCTGTTCCCCCGATAAACAATTCTGCACGGCCCATTTTTTTCCAGATGGATGCACCCTGGTTTCTCATAACGAAACTATCTGCTTCAGCAATATTTTTTTTCTTTTTTCCGCTGGCAAATTCTGAAACGGTGAAATAAGGCGAAGGCAAGCGGGTTGATAGATATCCGGAATAGTTTTCCTGATCCTTATTACCGTTACCATACATTGCCGGCTTTTCTGACAACCGGATATTCTCCGGATCATTTTCCCGAAGGAATTGGATCATGATGGCATTGTCAGTATTAGTCAACTGACCTGTGTGTTCAATTCTAATCAATGAAGTAACCTGAACAACTTTAAACGTATCATTATCATGAACTAGGAAGTCCTGACTAAAACTGTCAATTGAGGAATAGATCAGTAAAAGAGATAAGAGTAAATATAGTAGTAATCTATTTTTCATTCTCAATCATTCTGTAACAAGCAGAAATATTTCTGGGTATCTGAAATAACTCCCCCCTTACAAAAATAAAACAGGGATTTGATGCATAATATGATTATGGCACACCAAATCCCCGCAAAAATATATATTAATAATTATTATATAGACTGAATCAGTTCAAAGGCCAACCGTATCAGGTACCCCTGACCGCTGATGCATCATGTTAATCCTATTTTTTCATATTCATATAATCCAGTGTCAGGTTAGCCAAAGCATTCACGCCCAGTACAAAGCCACTTTCATCAATAAAGAAATCGGGAGTATGGTGAGAAGCTGCCGTAAGCGGATCTTTCCCTTTAGGTAAACCACCCAGAAATATGAAGAGGCCCGGCACTTTTTCCTGGAAAAAAGAGAAATCTTCCGCGCCGGTTGTAGGTGGACGTAAAATCACATTATCCGTACCCGCTGTTTTTTGCAGGGAGGGCAACATCAAACTGGTTAAAGCCACATCATTATACGTAACCGGATATCTTGATTCAAAGGGTATATCTATCTCTGCAGTAGCACCGTTGGCTTCCGCTGTTTTTGTAATTATTGTACGTATACGTTCGATCACCATTTTCTCATCATCTTTTCCAAGTGTACGGATCGTTCCTTTCATCTCCACTGATTCCGGTATGATATTAGAACGTACGCCGCCATGTATGGATCCAATGGTTACCACAGCGGCATTTTCTGTAATGTTCACATTACGGCTTACAACGGTTTGCAGGTTATTGATGATTTGCGCAGATACTACAATCGGATCTATTGACGCCCAGGGTGCGGCTCCATGAGCCTGGCGGCCTTTAATAACAATACGCATATCATTAACTGCAGCAAGGGCACCACCTGGGCGATATCCGATTTTTCCAACTTCCGTTTGAGAATTAATATGAAGCCCGAAAATGGCATCTACTTTTGGGTTTTCCAGTACACCTTGTTTCACCATCAGTTCTGCGCCCCCTTCTTCCCCTTTAGGAACACCTTCCTCTGCTGGCTGGAAAATAAATTTAACCGTGCCTTTAATGTCTTTTTTCATGGAAGTCAATACTTCGGCTACCCCCATCAGTATGGCGACATGTGTATCATGACCGCAAGCATGCATAACGCCAACTTCCTGCCCATTATACATTGTCTTTACTTTTGATGCAAAAGGAACAGGCGTTCTTTCTGTAACAGGCAGGCCGTCCATATCCGCCCGCAGGGCAACTACCGGACCTGGTTTTCCGCCTTTTAAAATACCTACCACACCGGTAATGCCTACCCCGGTTTTAACTTCCATACCAAGGTCCTGCAGGTGTTTGGCGATGATCCCGGCAGTGCGGGTTTCGCGGTTACCCAATTCGGGGTGCTCGTGGAAATCACGGCGCCAGGCTATGACTTTTGGTTCAACCTTAGTTGCCTGAGCGGCAACAGTGGCACGCATTGGGTCTGTTTGCGCTGAGGCAATCAATGATATCATTAAAAAAGAAGGGAGGAGTAAATGTTTCATGACGTTTGTTTAGTAGCCTGAAAATACGTTAGAAAAAAATTCCCGGGCCAAAAAATTCTTTATGTTCTTTGTTCCATTGCGGTTAACTTTAAAAAAATTAATTATCCAGTGAAATTATTCAGATTTGGCCCGGAAGGAGCAGAAAAACCCGGCGTGATCTTACCCGATGGCAGACAAATAGACATCAGCACATTCGGTATGGATTTCAATGAAACATTTTTTTCTGATAAAAATATGCATGGCCTGGGCGAATGGCTCAGGCTCAATGGAGGTAAATGTCCGGATGTTCCTCAGGGAAGCCGCCTGGGGCCCTGTATTGCCCGCCCTTCGAAAATAGTTTGTGTGGGACTTAACTACGCCCAACACGCAGCTGAAAGTGGAATGGACGCTCCTAAAGAACCGGTATTGTTTTTCAAGAGCACTACAGCCATATGCGGACCTAATGATCCACTGATCATTCCCAAAGGATCTGAGAAAACAGACTGGGAAGTGGAGCTTGCGGTCATCATTGGGCAAAAAGCATCCTATGTTCCGATCGAAAAGGCGATGGAGCATGTAGCCGGGTATTGCGTGCATAATGATTACAGCGAAAGGGCCTACCAGCTCGAAAGAAGCGGGCAATGGGTAAAAGGAAAGAGTTGCGACAGTTTCGCTCCCATCGGCCCATGGATGGTGACAGCAGACGAAGTAACTGACCCGAATAATCTTCGGTTATGGCTAACTGTTAATGGACAGACCATGCAAAATTCTTCAACGGCTGATTTTATTTTCAATGTGCCTTTTGTAGTTAGTTATATTTCCCAGTTCATGACCCT
>JAHEEX010000118.1 GCA_024640465.1 Sphingobacteriales bacterium
CCCATGAGCCAGGTCAAGAAGGTATTTGAATTCAGGGTAGATGATTCGCCCACATGCAAGCAATGTAAATGACTGGTTAGTCATTTTACTGAGAAGTGGAATAATTTCCCCGACAAGAGCCTTGAGGGCTTTTGCATTGGGCAGATAGTCCAGGGTTCCGGAAAACAGCAGAATTTTATCATTCAATGAAATATCATGTTTCTTTCGGATAAGGCTAACTGCAAATTCCTTTTCTGCGCGTGTTGGAACTGCTGTCCTGCTAAGTCCAAATGGAACAACTAAGCATTGACCTTCATTCAATCCAAATCGGCGAATGGCAAATTGCTTGTCTTCTGGTGTCTTAAAAAGTACCAGGTCGGAACTTTTGTATGTTATTTTCTCCAATATCCATAAAAGGCGCCACCACCATTTGCCCATTTCCCGGAACCGGGTTGATTCGATATTATGGGCATGCACAATTAATTTAACTGATGAAAATCTTTTTGCCCAGATACCTGCAAGGCCATAATAGCAATGTTCCAGTATCAGGTGACTTATACCCAGCTCACGGACTTTTCGATTAATGTTGAACCAGTTAAGCGGGTTCAACACCTGTGCATTTTTTACAGGCAATTCGGGGAGCAAGGTATAGTTTAGCAGATTGGCCTGATTGTTCTTTGAGCACAGGCAAAAAAGGGTATGGTACACAGATAAATGATCGTTAAATTCTGCTATACCTTTTTGACCGCCAAACCTGGCAGGCAGGATTTTATACCAGACTACACTCAGTATCCGGGCCATGATCAGGCTTTCTGTACTGTTTCTGTTTTTTTCCTTGATTCAAACCATAAGCCTCCAGCCAGCAGAAGTAACAATATTAACTGACTTATCAGTGTTACATTTTTGCCTGTTGTATATGATTCTGGTTTAAATCGGAAAACTATCTTGTGGTTACCAGCCGGTACAGATAATCCTCTTAAGACATAATTTGTTTTGATGATAGGCACTTCTTTTTCGTCTATATATGCTTTCCATCCTCTGTCGTAATAAACTTCACTAAATACAGCAAACTGGGGTGAGCTTGCATTGAACTGGTAGGTAACCACATCGTTTTCATTTTTTACCAGCTTAATGGTGGCTGCAGTGTCCCATTGCATTCCGGCGGGAATTTCTTTCCTGAAAGATTCCTGAACAACCGCAGTAGTTGCAGGATTAAAATTGTCCAAAGCCCTCATTTCAGCCTTCGCGTCCGGAACATATTTTATTTCACCCACCAGCCAGGCACTACCCAGTGCTCCGGGGTTTTGCCTCGGGTATACCATACCGGTAGAATCCTGGGTAATGATATATTTGGTATTAAGCATGTTTATTACCCCCATATTCATAGGTTGCTTACTGAGTTGGTTCTCAATAAGATCCTGGTAAATACTCAATTTTGCCGCATGATAACCACCTATTGATTTATGATGATAGGAGGTGATGGCATCATTGAAAGGGCTCTGTGTCAGGTTGAATACCCGGAAATTCTGTTCCGGATCTTTTTTGATCTGTATATCCGCTGCGGTAGGTAAAAAAGCACCGTCAAAATCTTCCGGTTCGAGATAATTATCTTTATTAAGGTACCTGCTGCTAACCCCTAACAGGTCGATCAGGCTGAGTACGATCAGCGCCCAGATAACTGGTTGAGCTTTTATTTTATCCCTTATAAAAAGGAATAGTAATAACCATGCAGCTCCAATGAAAAACAAAGAGCGTAGCAGGTCTCTGCCGAACATTCCTTTACGATCTTCAACTACTGCATTGATGATATCTTTGCCCAATGTTGCATCACCCTGTGCCATCTGGGTAAGCTGCTGCTGGATCTCTTTTTCATACCCTATGCGATAATCAAAGCTGATGTATAAAAAGCCCAGTATTAGGAATAAACCAGCAGTAACGATACCGGATAAACGTAAAGCTTTCCACATATCATCTTTTGTTCTGTTTCCAAAAAACAATTCCTGGAGCGATAATACAGCCACGAGCGGAAACATCAGCTGAGGAATCACCAGGATAATGGCCGGAGCCCTGAATTTATTGTAAAAGGGCAGGTGCTCAAACATTATATTATTGAACACTCCAAAATTTTTACCCCATGACATCATCAAAGCAAAAATGGTAATACCAAGTATCCACCATTTATGGTGCGTTTTAAGGAAAAACATCCCGAAAATAAACAGCAGGCAAAAAATGGCGCCCAGATAAACAGGGCCTGCATGGCCAGGTTGTTGCCCCCAATAACCGGGGAAATAACTATATAACTGGTTTGCCATTTGCTGTGGTATTCCTTTTTCCTGCATGGTCTCTACCAGTTTAGAATCCTCTCCTAAAGGACTGGCAGCGCCACCATAGATACCCGGAACCATCAGGGTAAAAGATTCGGCTACACCATAACTGCCATATAAAAAAGCATATGCTGTATCCAGGCCGCCACTGGTTTTATTATTCTGTAACGTGTCGCTTACTTTGAGTGATGCCTGCCCGCCCCGAATGGTGGCTTTAGAATAATCATAGGTAGTAAAAAGCATTATTGCATTGGCCATAATACCAATTAGTCCGCCAATTAATGCAAAAGCTGATGCTTTAAAAAAATGGTTTGCTTCTTTCTTTTTAAACCAATATATCGCATTGCCAATGGTCATGGCAACAGCAATGAGCAGGAAATAATAAACGATCTGGTAGTGATTATGATAAATTAAAATGGAAGTAAATAATGCCGTTAAAGCCGCCCCGATCAGGTATTTCTTTTCATAAATAAGCCACAATCCCCCCAATGCTGCTGGCATGTATGCCATTGAAAGCATTTTGGTATCATGTCCAACAGAAATAATGATGGCATTATAAGAAGCATAAGCATACCCCAGGGCGCCTAGCATGGCCAGCCAGGGGTTTACCCGTAACACCAATGCGAGGAAATAAAACCCAAAACAGGCAAGAATAAAGAAACGAAATGGCTTGGGAATGAACAGAGAAAAAGCTTCATTTGCCCAATAAGATACATAGTTGTTGTTATTAGTGGCAATCTGGTATCCGGGCATTCCGCCAAACATATTGGTGGTCCACAACGGGGCCACGCCATCATGCGCATCGCGGTAATCCTGAATGTCTTTGCTCATTCCTTTCCAGTGAATGACATCACTTTGCTGAAGCACTTTGCCCTCCAGTGCAGGTTTGCAATAAATAACAGCAACCAATACAAAAGTTGCCACTGCTACAAGGTGGGGAAGCAAAGTCTTAAAGCTCAGATTTTTCATGCTGGTCGTTGATTTGAGTCGGCAAATTAAGGCATATTATTGATTTTTTCCTGCTGGTGGTTCCCTTCGATAGTTATACATCCGCAGAAGGGAACATTTACCCAATGAATGTGTTATTTTAGCTATCAGGACCATCATATAGACCATAACACAAGATCAAATATTCAAATGATTCATAATATTCTTAAGGATAAACCTACCCGATTATTTATCATCCTTGGCGGCTTTTTCATTGCCAATGCTATTATTGCCGAAATAATTGGCGTAAAGTTGTTTTCCCTGGAAGACAGTATTGGCATAACAAAAGCAGATTTTTCTCTCTTCGGTGCAGAACATCTTTCTTTTAGTTTATCTGTTGGGGTTTTGCCCTGGCCCATCGTTTTTGTAATGACAGATATTATCAATGAATATTATGGCGTGAAAGGAGTAAGGTTTCTGACTTTACTAACCACTGCACTCATCATCTTTGCATTCTTTGTTTTCTATTTTGCCATCCGTATGTCGCCAGACACCAATTATTGGCTGGGGTCTTACCAAAAAGAAGGTGTGCCCGATATGCAGGCTGCATTTAAAGCCATTTTTGGTCAGGGTATGAATATCATTGTTGGATCTTTGACCGCATTTCTTCTTGGCCAGTTGGTTGATTCACTTGTTTTCCGGCGCATTAAAAAATGGACCGGCGAAAAGAATATCTGGGCAAGGTCTACCATTAGTACATTGGTATCACAATTTATTGACAGCATTGTGGTTACCTATGTTGCGTTTACCATTTTTAGGGGAGTTCCTGTTGGCCAATCAATGGCATGGGCCTTTACCGCTTATATGTATAAATTTTTGATTGCTTTACTGATGACCCCGGTGATCTATCTGATCCATTGGGGAGCCGAAAAGTTTCTTGGGAAGTCCACCGCAGCTGAAATGAAAAAAAGTGCCATGTCGGGATATTAAAAAAATCGAAAGTCGAAAATCGAAAGTTCAAAATAAAATACAAATACAGTAATCAATAGGCATAAAGGCCTTCATTAATATCTTGCTTTTACAATTTCTGCTACAACTTTATCAATTGGAAGGCTCACGGATTCTGCTGAGAATTGCTGCCAGTCAATCATACGGAAGGTTTCAGTTTCACCCGTTTCATAATATACAGATAATTGGCGTTCGTCAAATTCAAATGGGTTCAACCTTAATGGAACGCTAATCGGCTCCAGGGCCTTAGCTTCATAATATATGGAAATGATCTGGTGGCCTGGGTTGAAAGCCGACATCTGGTAAAAATCTGTTGTATAAATATGGTCTCCAATGTCCACCTGTAAATTCATCTCTTCCATAAATTCCCGCTTCAAACAATAGCGGGTACCTTCCCCAAATTCCAGTCCGCCTCCCGGAAATTTGGTATAATAGTTACCCCGAATGAACTCATCACTTACGAGTACCTGCTTTTTCTCGTTGATCAAAATGCCATAAACCCTGATATTAAACATAAGAGTGGTTATATGTGAAAAGAGTAATCACAAAAAAAATGGAAAAATTTCTCAGAACCATTTCTTTTTCATAAAATACCAGCCCATCAGAAGGGAAGTTCCCAATGCAAGCAAAATGGGAATATAAAAAGCATGTTGTTTATTCTGGAAGGGTATGGGCACGTTCATTCCATAAATACTGGCTACCAGTACAGGGAATTGCAGTATGATGGTTATACCCGCCAGTCTTTTCAAAACAACATTTTGATTGTTAGCGATAATGCTGGCAAAGGCATCAAGGGTGCTACTCAGGATATTGGTATAAATATTGGCCATCTCAAGGGCCTGTGATGTATCAATGATCTGGTCGTTCAGGAACTCACGCTCTTCTTCGTTCAGGGAAAGGAAATTGGTTCTTTCAAGTTTAATGAGCAACAGTTCATTTGATCGGAGGGTTGTAACAAAATAAACCAGGCTTTTCTGAATACGCATCAGTTCAAAAAGCTCCTCATTCCTGCTTGACTCATACAATTTTTGTTCCAGCACATTCCTGCGGTGATTGATCTCTTTCAGGTATTCAATGAAAGCCTGGGTAACTTTTTCAAAAATTTTCAGCACCATCATATTTCTTTTATCGGGGTGCCTGTTCTGAAAAGTATTCAGGAATTTTTTGATGGCACCGTTTTCAAAAGAGTTAACGGTAACAATCTGGTTATGCGTTAAAATGATACAAATTGGAATGGTAATATAAAATGCATCGCTGTCGTTAAAAGAATTATTCTCTGTGGGTGTTTTAAGAACCACCAGTTTCACATTATCGGATATTTCAAAACGCGGCCTTTCATCTATATCCAATGAGTCCTGTAAAAATTCTATGGGGATATCCAGCGATTCAGAGACTTCCGTAAATTCTTCCTGTTTAAATGGAGGCAGTATATTGACCCAGGTGCCATTTTCCGGCTTATCGATGGCGGTTGTTACCCCTTTTATATTTTGAAAAAGCTGGATCATGCGTTTATGTTTTACATTACTATGAATGCTGCCGTTAAAGTTGCTTTTACTGATACTTGAATCAGCTAATCAACTAAAGTACTAAAAACGCGCTAAGTTAATATGGAAAGAAGAATTATGGAATTATGATTTTAATCCTTAAGATCAAATTCCCCCGTAAATACAAATTCAGCAGGGCCGCTAAGCCATATATCCCTGAATTTTTTCTCATCAACTTTGTCGAATTCCACACTCAGCTTACCTCCAAGGGTATGAACATCAACCTGGTTGAATCCTGTTTCATTATGGGCCGCTATTAATGCACTTGCAGTAACCCCGGTGCCACAACTATAGGTCTCTGCTTCAACACCTCTTTCAAAAGTGCGCACATAGATCGTATGATCGTCGATATTTTCAACAAAATTTACATTGATGCCCTCTTTAATATATTTCTTGTTGTTTCTTATGGCCTGGCCTTCTTTGGTAACTTCATAGTCCTTGATATTTTCTATGAATTTTACATAATGGGGCGACCCGGTATCCAAAACATAGCTGTCCAGAATGGTTTCGACGGTATCAACATCTTTCATTTTTAATCTTACCGTTCCACTTATATCAAGTTCAGCATCATGCGGACCATCAGCCGCGATAAAGTGGTAAGCGCTTCTGTGAATGCCCAGATCATATGCAAATTTCACCATGCAGCGGCCGCCATTACCGCACATACTTCCTTCCAGTCCGTCTGCATTGTAATATTTCATGGAAAAGTCATATCCTTCAGCTTCGCCCAGGAGCATGAGACCGTCAGCACCTATACCAAACCTGCGATCACACAGATGCCTGATCTCTTCGGTGGTTAAATGCCCGTTTCCGGTTTTGCGGTTATCTATAATAATGAAATCGTTGCCAGTACCTTGATACTTAAAAAATGAAAGGGTCATAAGAGGAAATTAACAGATACAAAACGTAAAATGATCGTTTAGATTATGTGTAACAAAATTAAGTCCGATTTTTTGCCTGACAACCGCCCTGTTTAAGTTCTGGCGTTTTTTTTTACATAAAATGACACAAAGGGCGTTTTTCCTCGGCGATTTTAAGGGTTTTCAGCCAGTACAGTAAGAGTAAGTTCGATCAGTTTTTGGACTGTTGCCTCAGAATCTGCAGAAAATGTCTTATTTACCCGGTTTGCCACAATGGCACTCAGCGAAAGGCAATGATGGCCCAGTATCTTGCCCATCCCATAAATTGCAGCGGTTTCCATTTCAAAATTGGTGATCCTGTGCTGACCAAAACTGAACCTGGTGAGTGAATCATTAAGGTGGGGAAGGGCAAGGCCCATGCGAAGAACCCTTCCCTGGGGTCCATAGAAGCCAGGGCATGTAACGGTTATGCCATGATATACATTCTTTGTAAATAGTTTTAACAGTGATGGACTGCCACCAAATATATATGGATGCGAGGGGTGATTATGCAATTGCGTATTTGTAATGAAAGCATGTAACAATTGCTTTTCTTCCTCATTATGCATTGCACGGTAAAAATGCATGAGGTTGTCAAGCCCTATTCCATGTGTACTGGCTACAAATCCATCCACCGGGATATCCCCCTGGAGTGATCCTGAAGTACCAACACGTATGATCTTTAATGGTGTGAGGACATCTTTTATATATCTTGTTTTTAGGTCAATATTAACCAATGCGTCCAGTTCATTTAACACAATATCGATATTGTCCGGGCCAATCCCTGTAGAAACCACAGAGATTCTTTTTTTACCGATGGTACCGGTATGTGTTATAAACTCTCTGTGTTGTAACCGGTATTCTATATGATCAAAATGCCTGCTCACTTCCTTGACCCTGTCTGGATCACCAACCGTAATAACGGTATCGGCGAGCTCTTCAGGCCGGAGGTTCAGATGATATATTGCTCCACGATTATTTATAATAAGTTCTGATTCCGCAATCCTGTTCATATTAGAGTTTGCTGTAGTAGAATGAGTAATTATCTAGTTTCAAAGTAATTCAAACAAAGGCATTGGCACCTTAATGATGGCAAATCCTTTTATGGATTTATGCTTAAAATTACTATTTTTGCCTGCTTTTGCGGGTTAATTAAGTCTTATGCTTAATTTTTTACCTGTGGAATCAACAGGTACCGTGGCCGAGTGGCTAGGCTGAGGTCTGCAAAACCTCCTACAGCAGTTCGAATCTGCTCGGTACCTCTAAAAGCGAAGGCATATTCCTTCGCTTTTTTCATACATGATTTTATGGCTAAATATTCCAGATGGATTGCGTTGTGTGCTTTTCTTTTACTAACAGTGGCCTGTTTATTACCGTGGACATTTCATGCTGATATTCAGAAAACCTTTACCGGTTTCTTTACCGAGAACAATATTTACGGAAAGCCGGGCAAATTCCTGCTGATATTCGGTGGGTTAAGTGCTTTGTTTGCTTTTATCCCCAAATTATGGTTGAAAAGAACAGCACTTTTCCTTAGTGGGTTAAATGTGGCTTATGGCATAAAAACCTTTCTCATGTTTGGTGCCTGCTACCAGGGCTATTGCCCGGAGAAAAAGGTGGGCCTGTTCCTGATGCTGATCAGCACCATTTTGTTGATGATTGCAGCCATGTTTCCTGCCGGTGAAATAAAACAGCAACCAGCAAATCAATCTTATTCCTCTGATAAGGATAAAGCAGACAGTTCATTATCGCCGGATCAGGGCTGATAAAATGATTATCCTTTTTTAATTTCCTTTGCCCATGCGTCTTTTAAAGTAACCGTTCTATTGAAGATGGGCTTTCCCGGAACAGATAATTTTTCATCTGCAGTAAAATATCCTTTACGTATGAACTGAAAATGTTCTCCTGGTTTTGCATTGGCTAAAGACGGTTCAATCCAGGCTTTTTGCACAATTTCCAGGGACTCCGGATTGATAAAGTCTTTGAAATTGCCTTCTGCCGAGGGATCTTCCACTTTAAAAAGCCTGTCGTACAAACGTACTTCTGCCGGAACCGCTGTTGGTACAGAAACCCAATGAATGGTGCCTTTTACATTGATTCCTGAAGTATCATGGCCGCTGCGGCTTTCGGGAATATATGTGCACTGGATTTCTGTGATATTTCCTTCTCCGTCTTTGGTAAAACTGTCACATTTTACAATGTAGGCATTCTTAAGCCTCACCATTGCACCTGGTGCCAGCCTGAACCATTTTTTTGCAGGTACCTCCATGAAATCTTCCCGTTCGATCCAGAGTTCTTTGCTGAATGGTAATTTTCGAATACCACCATTATTTTCCGCTTCAGGATTATTTTCACTGTCCAAATGTTCTGTAGTATCTGCAGGATAATTGGTGATAACCATTTTCAACGGATCAAGTACCGCCATCCGCCGATCTGATATTTTGTTGAGGTCTTCGCGTACACAAAATTCCAGTAAACCGATATCTATGATATTCTCCCGGCGCTGTACACCAATTCTGTCGCAAAAATTACGAATTGCTGCGGCCGTGTATCCACGTCTGCGCATGCCGGATAATGAAGGCATCCTTGGGTCGTCCCAGCCATCAACATATTTTTCCTGCACGAGCTGGAGTAGTTTTCGCTTACTCATCACCGTGTAGTTCATGTTCAGCCGTGCAAATTCATATTGATGGGAAGGGAATATGCCCAGTTGTTCTATATACCAGTTATAAAGCGGGCGATGTACTTCAAATTCGAGTGTACAGATGGAATGGGTTATGTTTTCTATGGAATCCGATTGTCCGTGAGCGAAATCATACATGGGATATATGCACCAGGTGGAGCCGGTTCTGTGATGATTTGCATGTTTGATCCGGTACATGATTGGATCGCGCATGTGCATATTAGGGGAGGCCATATCTATCTTAGCCCGGAGAACTTTTTCGCCGTCCCTGTATTTCCCGGCCCGCATCTCTTCAAAAAGGTTCAGGTTCTCTTCTTTACTGCGATTACGGAATTTACTGTTTTCGCCGGGCACTGTTGGTGTACCCTTTCCGGCAGCAATTTCTTCAGCACTTGAATCATCAACATAGGCCAACCCTTTTTGGATAAGTTCAACCGCAAAACCATAAATTTTTTCAAAATAATCAGATGCATAATGTTCTCCATCCCATTCAAAACCCAGCCAGCGAACATCAGCTTTTATGGAATCCACATATTCTGTTTCTTCCGTTACCGGGTTGGTATCATCAAAACGAAGATTTGTTTTACCGCCATAGGAATCGGCCAGTCCGAAATTCAGGCAAATGCTTTTTGCATGCCCAATATGCAGGTATCCGTTTGGTTCCGGCGGGAAACGGGTATGTATTTTTTGGTATTTTCCGGTTGAAAGGTCTTCTTGTACAATCTCTTCCAGGAAATTCAGTGATTTTTCTTCGCTCATCTTACTTCAATTGGGTGGCAAAATTACAATAAATTTTGCGCCTTTTTGATTTTACTGACTCAAGGATCAATTAATCCAAAACAGAAAGACTTAGTCGTATAATTTCAACTGCCTGCATGATTTGTTCTTTGTTTATCACCAGTGGCGGGGCAAAACGAATCTTATCTCCATGTGTTGGTTTTGCAATTAAACCGTTTTCTTTCATCCTGAGGCATAATTCCCATGCTGCTTCAGGGTTGTGGTGCTTAATGATCACTGCATTGAGCAGTCCTTTTCCCCTCACCAGGCTGATATGTGGTGATTGCAGTTTTTCGATTTCAGTTCTTAACAGCAAGCCCATTTTTTCCGCATTTTCTGCCATCTTTTCTTCCTGCAAAACCCGGAGGGATGCAATGGCTACCCTGCAGGCCAGTGGGTTGCCTCCATATGTGGAGCCATGTTCGCCGGGCCTGATGGTCATCATAATTTCGTTATCAGCTAATACGGCACTAACGGGAATGGTTCCGCCACTAAGTGCTTTGCCTAGTAACAGGATATCAGGTCGAACCTGCTCATGATCGCAGCAAAGCATCTTTCCTGTTCTGCCTAAACCGGTTTGTATTTCATCGCCGATAAAAAGCACGTTTGCGTCTTTGCAATACTGAAATGCTTTTGACAAATATCCTTCATCCGGCACCATAACACCTGCTTCGCCCTGTATGGGTTCAACCAGGAAACCAGCAACATTTTTATCCTGCAGGGCATTTGAAAGTGCGTGTAAATCATTATAAGGAATTACTTCAAAACCTGGCATGAAGGGCCCGAAATGCCGGGTAGATGAAGGGTCTGAACTAAATGAAATCACCGTGCTGGTTCGGCCATGAAAATTATGGGAGCA
>JAHEEX010000119.1 GCA_024640465.1 Sphingobacteriales bacterium
GGTTTTGGAAACCTACCGGGGTTTTGGAAACCTACCGGGGTTTTGGAAACCTACCGGGGTTTTGGAAACCTACCGGGGTTTTGGAAACATATTTTAAGACAAGACAAAACAACTAATCCTTTAAAATCCACTCCAATCCATCCCGCCAATCCATCAAATCCCCAAAATCCTGCTCCCTCATTTAACCCTGCTAAACTTCAACGTTTTTAACATCCAGTCAGGCAATGGCTTCGTTGCATCCCGCTTAGTCAGATCAAGGTACCAACCAAGTTTCTTAAGTATGGGAATCCGCTTGGTCTCAACAAATTCAATCAATGCACCATCCGGATCCTCAATATAACTAAAATGACCTGCAGCTTCTCCCATATCAAATACAGGTCCGCTGTCTACTGTAAAAGGATACCCTTTTGCAGCACACAGCTCTTTCATGGCAGCCTGGTTGGTTATATCAAAACATAGATGAATGAAACCATAATCCCCCCAATACCTGTTTTCAAAAATCTTCCTGGGACTGCGGTCGTACACTTTTATCAATTCAATTTCACTACTGCCGAGCAGCCGGGAAAAAGGACCGGTCCTGGGCTTACTATGTTTAAGCAAGACCCTATGGACCCGGTTTTTACCGCTGGGAAAATGTTGAAGATCTTCAAAAACGCCCTCACGGTCATATATAACCGTATCATATCCGAGTATATCAGCATAAAATTTCTTAGACTTCTCCATATCAGAAACACCGATCATGCATCCGGCATTTCCCCCCGTAAATGTATTCCCTTTACCAAACCAGGAATCACTATATACCACCTGAAAAGCATTATCCCAGGGATCGCGGAGATAAAAAGTATCATTACCACCAGGATCTTTCACCAGACCTGTCAACAGGTTCACTCTTTTCGATTTCAAAAATTCGAAACTTCCTTTTACATCAATTGATTTGATTCGCGCACAAAAAAAACCGAGATCGCCGAGCTGTACTTCAAATGACGTATCCACCGGTGTCCGGCTGGTATACTGCCAAATCTCAAAACCACCGCCACCACGCATATTGAGGGCCAGAATAGCATGGCGCTGGTGAGGTTTCCCACCAGTATATCGCAACATCAGGTTGGCCTCCGCCGCTTCTTCAAAAATGGGTATGTCCATCCCAAAATGTTCCCGATACCAGTTAAATGCTTTTTGCACATCAGGTATGCCGATTCCAATTTGCTGTATGCCTGCTATTTTAGGTGTACTAATCATTCCTGCTATTACTTTTAAAGTCGAATTATTGGATGTAAAAAATGTTTACAAACCTTTTCCCTATTCTGCCTTTTGCTTTCTTATCAATTTTGAAAATAAACCCGGAAAAAATCTTTTAATCCATACAGCTCGTATTTCCTTGCCACCCACAAAAATTTCTTCTTCACCTCTGATTATACCCTTCAAAATTCTTTCAGCACACTGCCCGGCAGGTATACCCGCAGCAATAGCATCATCCATCTTATTATGAACCTGTCCATCAGCTGTCAGTGCATAAAGTGAAAGTGAAGTGCTGATCTTCCCCGGGCAAACAATCATCACATGAACATTGTTTTTATAAATTTCCATTCGGAGGGATTCAAAAAATCCATGTAAAGCATGTTTGGATGCAGCATATGCCGACCTGAGATAAAATCCGAATTTTCCGGAAATACTGCTGATAACTATAATATGGCCCTTTTTCCTTTGCACCATGTAAGGCAAAACCGCTTTAGTCAATGCCACCGTTCCAAAGAAATTAACTTCCATAATTTTCCGGTCGATCTCCAAGGGCGTATCAATGGTATATGAACGCTGACTTAAACCGGCATTATTTACGAGTATATCAATTTGGCCGAATTCCCTTATCACTTCATCAGCCAGTTTTTTACTGGCCAATGTATCAGACAGATCCATCGGTAAAATAAACACACTTTGATTTCCTGATAATTTCAATTCGCTTTTGACCCTTTCGAGTTCAGTTTGCCGCCTTGCAGATAAAACCAGGTGCGCGCCTTCTTTACAAAATGAATGGGCCAATGCCTCCCCTATTCCGGATGATGCACCTGTTATCCATACCACTTTCCCGGCGAATTTACCCATAACGCCAAAAGTAAGGATAATTTTTATGCAGTTATAAATCTGCCGGTTTCAGGTAGATTTTAAACTGATTTGCAAGCTTTTTTGAAACTGGTTTTAAGAGAAAGCCCGTATGCTTAACAAAAAAAAGTTCTATTTTTTTATGGCATCTGCCCTCCTTCGTATTTCCTTTACAGGCATGTCTATCTGCCTGCTCATTACGATCCCGTTTCGATATGTTACCACTTTTAACACCTGGGCTTCCTTTGGGATAGAAAGTGGCTGATCATACTTCGGATAGAAATTATCCGGATGGGAATTATCAAAACTATAATGAATATCCAGTCCCTCAACTTCTGTACTGAGTTCGATTAAAATGGAATCCCTGCTATCCTTCTTCACCACAAAGACAGGGTCAAACATAGCCCTTGCATATTTAACCTGGCGAATATCCATTCGCTCAAAATTGTTCTCTACTTTTTGCGTAAACTTATTCCAGTTCCTTGCAGATTTAGGCGACCATAAACATTCGGCCAAAGCCATTCCCCTGGGCCAGGTCATATATTGCAGGTGGCGGGTATTATAAAGCTGTTCAGACCAGATATTTCCCTGGCCACCCTTAATCAATTTTGCATCCACTCCTTCCGGAACAGGTTCAAACTCGTATGACTTTTTCAATCGAAGTGTGGCATAAACCGGAGGTTCTACAACCGGGTCGCTTTGCATATAGTCCAGGTAGGCAAAGGTTGTTGGGCTCATAACCACTTCATGTCCCATCTTTGCGGCCTCAATCCCTCCCTTCATCCCGCGCCAGCTCATAACAGCCGCATTAGGTGCCAGTCCCCCTTCCAGTATCTCATCCCATCCGATCATTTTCTTTCCTTTTGAACTTACAATTTTGGAAACCCTTTTTACAAAATAACTCTGCACCTCATGCATGTCTTTCAGTTTTTCTTTTTTCATGAGTGACAGAATCTCCGGATTTTTTTCCCAGAAATTTTTAGCGCATTCATCGCCTCCCATATGTATATATTCAAACGGGAAAAGAGCAGCAATTTCTCCAAAAACCTTATCCAGAAAAGTATACACTTTTTCATTGGCCGGGCAAAGTGTATTATCTACCAGTGCAGTAAATCCACCTGAATACCAGTTCATGATTTTTTCACCGGAACGAACCATATATTTATCAGCTCCGGGTGAGCAGGATAATTCCGGATAAGAGGCGATTGTTGCAAGGCTATGACCGGGTATATCAATTTCCGGAAGGATATCAACATATCTCTCCTTAGCATATTTTACGAGTTCCCCAATATCATCCTGAGTATAGAAACCGCCATAATCGCGCGGTTCATCTGCAGCAGGCGGGGTAAAGTTGCCAAAGGTTCCTACACGCTTCACATTCCAGGCACCCTTCTCCGTTAGTTTCGGGTAACTCTTGATTTCTATACGCCATCCTTCGTCATCCGTCAGATGCATGTGCAACAGGTTATATTTATACCTGACCATTTCATCTATAAAATCCTTCACTTCCTGCTTGGTAAAAAAATGCCGCGACACATCAAACATCAGGCCCCGCCATGCAAAACGTGGATAGTCGGTAATATCGGCAACGGGTACCTGCCAGTTGACATTTGCAGCAGCTTTCTTTTGATCTATTTCTTTGGGGAGTAATTGTAATAATGATTGAATCCCATAATACAAGCCTGCCGGTTTATTGGCACTGATGGTTACTACAGCTTGCCCTATATTGAGCCGATACCCCTCATTTCCCAGCACTGCGTCGTTGCTCTTATTGATCTGTAAAAGAATATTCCCCACATTGTTTGTCATTATCCCTCCGGCACGAACCGGCATTTTAAACCCGGTAGACCTTGATAATGTGGCCGATAATTGTTCCGCCAGCCGGGATAACTCAGCATCCGTAGAAGATGTTGAAATAGAAGATGAAGGATTTAAAACAAAAAACCCCTCACCTGTTTTTATTTCAACAGGCTCCGGAAGAATGGACAATTTTGGTTGAGCTGCTACACTTAATAAGAATGATACAAAAACTAAAAGACAGGCAATTCGTTTCATATTGGCAAATTAATGTTACAAATTAGTAAATCATTTTATTCAACGGTGATACTATTAAAATTATAGTATATACAGTCGTAAAATGCATGCTATAATTTAAAACCTGTCCTGTATAAGCAAAATGCTGAAAATAAACAGGGATGGCTTAAATCACAAAATTTAGCTATATTGGAATAATGAAAAAACTGATTGTCCCAACTGATTTTTCCGATACTTCTAAAAACGCAGCCATATTTGCTGCAAAGATGGCCAATGATATTTACGGTTGTTCCATTATACTGTATAACGCTTTTGATTCAATTTTTACCAGCCAGGAAGGCACATCCGTTTTCAGCGATACGGATTCCAGGAAGCGGATCGCAGAATCAGCATTAACGAATTTAAAAAATGACATGGCGCAGGTTAGTTCCGCGCCAATTTATATTCTTGCCGAAGAAGGTCAACTCATAACCAACCTGGAAAAACTTTGCCATCATCAAAAAATGGATTTGATCATAATGGGTATTACCGGCGCTACCCGCCTCGACCAAATACTGATGGGAAGCAATACGCTTAATATTATTGAACAGGATATTTGTCCTGTAATGATTATCCCCCCTGATGCACAATACAAAAAAATCAAAACAGCGATATTTGCCAGCGACTTCAAAGATGTGGAAGCCAGCACGCCTATAAAAACTTTGCGTAAACTGCTCGACCTCTTCAAACCAGTATTACATGTAGTGAACGTAGATACTGAGCATTTTGTTGAATTAACGGAAGAATACAAAGCTGAAAAAGCCAAACTCAACAAAATGCTCCACGGCTTCAACCCGGAGTATTCTTTCATTCGTATGTATGACTTTGCTGATTCCATTAACCTCTTCGCTAAAGACAGGAATGCCGACCTGATCATCACGGTTCCCAAAAAACATGGTTTTCTCTCCGGATTATTCAAAACCAGTCATACCCGAAAACTGGCCTATCACAGCCATATCCCAATTTTAACAGTACAGGAATAATACTTTTATTACCCTGATATTGAATTAAGGCACCGAGGCTTCCCGCTCATGTAAATAGCCATACCCGGGTAATTTACTTAGTTTAATTTTACCCAACCGAAAGTAATCACTTCAATTCTGCATCAAAGAGATACAACAGATTTAAAGCCCATTTTTATGAAATATATGCTCCCCGTATTTTTAGTGCTTACCGGATTATCAACCAATGCACAGATCAAAGTTGTAGATAAGGCTATCATCAAAATGAAAACGGAAATAACCTTCCCGGAAAACATGGGAGGTAATTCTCCAGGGGAAGGAGACAGGATGATGATGATGGGCGGCGCAACTGGCATGGAAGCTAATACCACCATGTATTACAGGGATGATATGACCAAAGTGGAAAGTACCAGTGATTTCGGCAACAATATCATTATCACTGATAAGAAAAATAAAAAAACCACTACACTCACAGAAGCCATGGGGCGTAAATTTGGTTTTTATTCAACGGAGGAAGACGAAAAAGCCATGCGTTCGAGGATGGATTCTGCCAGAAATGCCAGGCGCGATTCCCTTGAAAAGGCCGGAATTCCCATCAGCAAGCCCGCCAAACCTGAAGTAGAATATACCAATGAGACCAAAAAGATTGCCGGATATACCTGCAAAAAAGCCATTTTAAAATCTAAAAACCAACGCGGCGAGGTAAATAGTACCATAGTCTGGTATTGTCCTGATTTCAAAATGGCAGATGGCTTTTCATTTGGCGGGGGAACGGGCAGAGGAATGATGTCTATGGCGGGGGTCAACGGACTGGATCAAATTGAAGGGTTCCCCATGGAATATCAGATGGAAAGAAATAATGGTATGAAAATGCACATGACGGTCACTAAAGTTCAGTTGGACGCCGATATTGATGATAAAACTTTTGAGATTCCGAAAGGTTACGACATCAAGCCAATGAAAGAAATGCAGGGTGGAGATGGCCGGATGATGATGCGCATTGGTGGAGGGGGAAATCAATAAATTTAACTTTCTTTAGGCCTTCTTACAGATCATTCGTAAGCATTCGGTTCCTTACTGAATACTTATCTTTAATCCATGTATGCAGTTCTCACCGTTGTCCGTTATCCTTCCCGTTTCATATACTTTGCCATTTGTGCCATGGCATTGTTCAGGCTACCTTTAAAAAGAAACAAAAATATCCTGTTCCATAAACTTATGGGCTGTGGTAAAAACGGAAGCTTTGATATTCATCCGGATTGGAATCAATGGGCCATCCTGGTTTTCCTGAATGAACTTCCCGATCTACAACGCATCAAAGAAAAACCGGAAGAAATTCTTATCTCTTTATATGGGTCTTTTATTTCAAGATGGTTGAAAAGATTCCATTGCGAAACATGGACCATCATGCTTCAATTAATTGATGGTCATGGAAAATGGGATGGGGAAATATTTTTGGCAAACAACGTAGAAAACATTCCAACTTCCGCGCCTATCGCTGTTCTAACCCGTGCCACCATTAAATTGACCAAACTCCGCGATTTCTGGAAAAATGTCGCCCTTGTTTCCAGCCAAATGAAAAGTGCATCGGGCCTGATCACCTCAATTGGCATTGGTGAAATGCCCCTGGTCCGACAAGCCACTTTCAGTATATGGGAAAGTATGGAACACATGAAAGATTTTGCATATAGCGTGCAGGAGCACCGTGAAGTGATCAAAAAAACAAGAAAAGAAAAATGGTACAGCGAAGATATGTTCCTTCGATTCAGGCCCATTATCAGTGTCGGTAGTATAAAAGGCATTAACCCTTTTCCATACAATTAATCAGGACTTTCTATAAACAAAAAAATGTTTATTAACCAATATGTTTAACCGCAAGGAATAAAGAACGCAAAGGTCAATTGTATTCCCTGATGAGTATTCTGATATTGTAAAATCTAGCCCTTATGCCCTGTTCCAGTTTTTCCTTTTCTATATATAGTTTCTTTAACGCTAACTGTTGCTCCCTTTGCAGGATGGCATGCCCCTCTGTTTTTCTTCCAATATCCTGAAGTTTTTGGGCAAGTAAATCAAGATCATGCCAGCTTCCAATGGCGTTTTGTAATTTATCCAATGAAAGAAAAATCACCTTGACCTTTTTTTGTAAAATAGTATCCACACTTACCCAATTCCTGGCATAGACCAGTTGTTTTATCCCTTTCCGGGTTTCATGCCAATGCGATTCGTCTATATTTGTTAGCAGTGGCCTTAAAACAGACTGCCATTTTTTACTTAAATATTGATCCGTTTGCTGCTGGGTTAACAAGGATAATCTATGTTCAACCTGCCTGCTTAATTTTTTTAAGGTATCAAGCATGAGGGGTATTGCCCCGTGAAATTGTTTATTCTTTTTTCTAAGTTTGGTTTCATATTGCATCAATCGCAACAGATCAAATTTTCGGTGCTTTTCAAGCCATGCAGTCTCAATTTGCAATTCCCTTATCTCTCCGGCTTTTCTGAAAATAAATTTTATCTGTTTATGGCATTTTTTAATTTTTTTACCGCCGGATATCTCTTCCAATTGAAATAATACTGCACGGATTTTTTTTATTCCCACCCTGAACTGGTGCAAAATTTCCACTTGCGGGTCATGAAAATATTTATCCAGATCATTCCTAGCATTTTCAGCCTGAACTTTAAAATAAGCATATGTTCCGGAGACTGCCATTTGACTGTTTTTATTTCAAAACCTGATTAAGTCCTTCACTGAAAGAAATAGGTTCATATCCCAATACTTTTCGGGCTTTATCTATTATGAACCCGGTTTTCAAAGGTCGGGTAGCGGGCTGCGAAAAAACAGCAGCATCTACTTTTTCTATCAGGTTTTTATCCAATTGTAAATATTCTGCTGTTGCTATAGCCATATCATACGGGGTCATAAAGTCCTTGCCAGACAGGTGAAAAATACCTGGTGCTTTTTTCTCAGCAATCATCCGTATACCTTTTGCAAGATCTCCAGTAAAAGTTGGTGTCCTGTGCTGTTCGCTCACCACCCTGATCCTTTCACCCTTCTGGAGTTTTTCTGCAGCCCAGGTAATGATATTCGAGCGTGCAACAGAAGGTGAATTGCCATACACCAAAACGGTCCTGGCAATAGACCAGGACAATCCGCTTTCCATTACAGATTTTTCTGCCACCATTTTACTGCAACCGTAATAGTTTACAGGGGCTGGCGGATCCGTTTCAATATAAGGCCCGTTTTTCCCGTCAAAGATGAAATCGGTTGAAACATATATCAGAAAAGCACTTACTTTCCTGGCCGCCTCAATGATAAAGCGGGTAGCCGTAACATTTACATCCCAGCATTCTGCCATATTTGTTTCACAATAGTCCGCCTGCGTCAATGCCGCAGCATGAATAATTACCTCAGGCCTGGTACTGCAAATAACTTCTTCAACCCAAATTGCATCTGTTATATCCAATTCACGATATACCAATATCCCCGGAGCGGTATTGGTCTGTAGCCTGGATGAACCTTTGCCTGTTGCAATAACATGATGACCGTAATTAGTCAGTTCATTTACAAGGAAACTGCCCAATAACCCATTAGAACCTGTGACCAATACTTTCATATTTCCAAAGGATTATATTTATGCCATTTTTTTATAATAAGTCCAATCATAATGCAAGTGAATGCATTTATAAGTAAAAACCAATGTATCTTCATCAGGTTTTAAGCCAGAATTGTGTATTTTTGACGCTTAACACTGTCAAACTGGTGTTCTCAACGATTTAGCTTTCCGGTAAATCACCTTATTACCTGACCAATTGATTAGGAATGCAAAAGAAAGTTACGAAAATAGGCGTATTGACTTCCGGCGGGGATGCCCCGGGTATGAATGCCTGTATCAGGGCTGTTGTCAGAACAGGCCTTTATCATGATTTAGAAGTATTTGGTATTATACGTGGATATTCAGGTATGATAGAAGACGATATCATCCCAATGAATTCCAGGAGTGTTGCCAATATTATCCAGCGGGGAGGGACTATCCTTAAAACAGCCAGATGCCCTGAATTTATGACCCCTGAGGGCAGAAAAAAGGCTTACAATAATCTGAAAAAAAGAGGTATCAATGGCCTCATAATTATAGGTGGAGACGGTTCTTTCAGGGGCGCACAGATATTTTCACATGAGTATGATATCCCATGTATTGGCATTCCTGGCACTATTGATAAAGACATAGCAGGAACTGATTTTACCATTGGCTTTGATACAGCCGTAAATACTGCAATTGATGCCATTGATAAAATCAGGGATACAGCCGATGCCCATGACCGTCTATTCATTATTGAAGTGATGGGGCGCGATGCCGGTTATATTGCCCTGCATAGTGGCATTTCTACAGGCGCGGAACACATTTTGATTCCTGAAAGGAAAACAGATATGGAGTCTTTACTCCGCTCACTGCATGAAAAAGAAAAAAGGCAAAAACTGGTTAACCTGGTGGTTGTTGCGGAAGGTGATGATTTTGGCGGTGGAAACGAAGTAGCAAAAACCATTAAAGAAAGAATGCCTAACGTAGATATGCGAGTAGTAATCCTTGGCCATATCCAGCGTGGAGGCTCACCTACCTGCCTCGACAGGTTATTAGCCAGCCGTATGGGTTATTCGGCAGTTGAATGCCTCATCGAAGGCCGTAACAATGTAATGGTTGGGATAATGAACAATAAAATGCATTATACCCCTCTGGATAATGCAGTAAAAGCAAAACAGAAAATAAGCGACGAATGGATGAAGATCGTTAAAATTCTGGCCAGCTGATCGATCCGTAAGTCATTAATGACGTTTAATCCTACCCGATAGCATCAAACCAAAACAACAGAATTTAAAACCAGGATAATTTTTTATGAGCAAGAATATTTCCAAATATCTCCATAAGGAGATGGATAACCAGGCCGGCTTTCAGCATATGGTTCACCGCACTAAGATAGTTGCAACAGTTGGACCCGCCTGCGACACTTATGATAAACTCCTGGCACTTGTAAAAGCAGGTGTAAATGTATTCAGACTTAATTTTTCCCATGGTACACATGAGGATAAGGCCGTGATCATTGATCATATCCGCAAGATCAATTCTACAGAACCATACAATATTGCCATTCTTGGTGACCTGCAGGGACCAAAACTGCGTATTGGTGAAATTGAAGGTAATTACCTGGAAGTTAAAGAAGGTGATATCCTCACTTTTACAAACACAAAGGTGATGGGTACATTGGAAAAAATCTATGTATCCTATCCCAATTTGGCAGGTGATGTTAGGATCGGAAATATTATTATGATCGACGATGGAAAGATAGAAGTAATGGTAAAAGAAATCACCCGTGAAGGCGATGTAAAAGTAGAAGTAAAGCTGGGTGGTGTGCTTTCTTCAAAGAAAGGAATCAACCTGCCTGACACAAAGATATCTTTACCCGCACTAACGGAAAAAGACCTGATAGACCTGGACTTCATCATTGAACAGAAACTTGAATGGGTAGCTCTCTCCTTCGTTCGCAGTGTAAAAGACATTGTCATCATTAAAAGCAAACTGGCAGAGAAGAACAGCAAGAGCAAGGTTATAGCAAAAATCGAAAAACCGGAAGCACTTACCAATATCCGTGAGATCATCCTTGAATCGGATGGTATAATGATTGCCCGGGGTGATCTGGGTGTGGAACTTCCGGTAGAACAAGTGCCGCTGATACAGAAACAAATCATCCGCAAATGCCTTCACCGTGCAAAACCGGTGATCGTTGCCACCCAGATGATGGAAAGCATGATAGAGCGCACCAAACCAAACCGTAGTGAAAGTACAGACGTAGCAA
>JAHEEX010000284.1 GCA_024640465.1 Sphingobacteriales bacterium
TCACTTACCGTACCTTTGCAAAGCAACATTCCGAACAGAATGTTGTAAAGTATTGTTAGTATCGTATTAAAACTGGCATCATGCAGGCAACCGCATTAGAGAATGGTATTTTTATCAGTGATAAGGCCTTGGAACGGGTTCATGCCCTTTTACAAGAAGAGGGTCGTGGTCCCGAATATTTTGTTCGGGTAAGTGTGGTTAGCGGAGGTTGTTCCGGCCTAAGCTATAAGATGGACTTTGATAATAGCACAAAACCTACCGACCAGGTTTTTGAAGATAAGGGCATGAAAATAGTCACTGATTTTAAAAGTGTTTTATACCTCTTCAATACAACCCTCGACTATTCAGACGGACTCAATGGTAAAGGATTCCATTTCATCAATCCTAATGCCAGCAGAACATGTGCCTGTGGAGAAAGTTTCTCTGTTTAATCATATCCCATAGTAAAAGTTATTACCTATCCGTTGTTGGCGGAGGAGGCGGAGGAGGTGGTGGTGGCGCAATTACTCCTGAAACAGGTACTTTGTGTGTCCCTGCCTTTGGCGGCGCCGGTGGAACTGGAGGTGCAGGCGGTGGTGGCGGTGGTTCAGCAGATAATTTTTCCACTGCTAACGGGGGTTTTGGTGGGATGGGTGGTTTAGGCACAATCTGACTGATGGTGATCATGCCTAATAAAACCAGGGTAGACAGAATAATTGCTTTCTTCATAGCTGTTGTTTTCAAAAAGATTCAACTCCTCAAAATTTCCATATAATTTCTACAAGTATTTGACGTCTTGGCAGCATAAAAAATCCCCCGGTTGTCCGGGGGAAATTGATTGCAGTTGGTATCGGTTACAATTTTTACCCCTTTATGAAGGGTATTATAAATCGCTTGTTTTGGTGTTTTAATATAAGGGAGTAACGGCCTGGAGGAAGATTGGAAACAAAAATGCTGTTGTATTTACCCTGAACAAAAAACTTCTTTTCAACCAGCGTTCCTATACTGTTGACAATCATACATTCAATAACGCTGCTTGCTTCCGGAAAATAAAGCGTCATTTGATCAATAACAGGGTTTGGGTAGATTACCGGACCTGTTTTTTGCGACAAGAATTGAAATGAAATACCGGAAAGCAGCATACTGTCTGTTGCCGTTTTACTCCTGATACGATAATAGTTAAACCCGGATTGAGTGTGCAGATCCGTAAAATGGTGCGTTTGGTTCTTTATATCCGGCTTTGCTTCAAGTCTACCAATTTCCAGAAATTTTTGACCGTCTAAACTTTTTTCAATGGTGAATTGATTGTCGACTTCATCTCCTTCAATTGTCCATCTGAGGTCTACTTTTTCATTGCGTAAAAAAGTGTTCAATTGTATGGCATTTATTGGGAGAATATTCAGTTTGCTCGCTGATGCAAGCGTATAAACAGAAAAATTTGTTTGTACCTGGGTACTTACTATCTGCCCGTAATTTCCATTATGGATTATTTGGTTAGGTCCACCCAGTTCTTCCCATTGTAAACCCAATCCCCTGTTTTCATATGTTGCAATGCGCAGATCGTTCCGGTCGGTCAGCGTATTACCAACCCCACTTGCGGGTCTCCAACTCAGGCCAATATTGGCTTCCGGGCTCAAAGACGAGGGATCTGACTTGATTTCCCAGTATTCAAGCTTGCTGATATGGTCCAGTGGCGGACTTGAAACAGGCGTCAAAGAAACATATGCGAAAGGGAAATACTCAAGCTGGTAAGATGCAAAACCGGCATTTATTTTTTTCATTTTTACCGGAGCGAAAAAACTGCCTTTTCCAATAGGAATATTTTGGTTTGAGGCTATGCTTGTTTCCCAATTCATTGGGCCATTGATAAAGCTATTTTCCCAGCCTGCATTGATCTCCCCGAATTGATTCAACGGGCTGAAAATATCATTTCCGGAAAAGATCAGGCTGTTAGACGAACTGGTATTGATTAATCCTGATTGAAGATTCAGAAAACCTTTAACTCTAACGGTATTGGTTAGTCGTAAATTTCCTGACGGTTTGTTTATGCCCAGTCCATTAATGCTTGCAGGCAGGCCATTTCCTGTTTCCTGGTTTCCATCACCCTCATATAAGTAATTTGCACCCTCATTGAAATTACGAGTCAGGGTTCTGATGTTTCCGGTAATGTCATTATTACTAATGCCCTCAGGTAAACCTATTCCCAGTGTTGCATCATTGTCTGCCGTAAAAGAGCCGTTACCCTCGATAGGGAAGGTTCGTGTATGTAATGTTGCACCACTGTTAACCAGGAATGTATGTACAACAAGTGGCAGGTTAATGCCCCTTTCTAATGAACAGATGCTCCCTGAGAAGACTTCCAGGTTGCGAAAGTTATTATTCATGCTTAGGTTGCCATTGCCCTTGATAAGGTTATTTGTCCCGGTAAAAAAAATACTGCGACCAGTACCACCCGATGTTACAGGATGAAGGTTAAGGTTACCCCTGATGTCAAGTTCTCCTCGTAAAAGAATATTGGCCGATAACGTAGATGTAAGTGTAGCACCGGAATTAATGATCCAGTTTCCATTGATTTGTAAGGTTGATGTACCACTGCCACTATATGCTTTTACACCCCCGGCAGCCGCCGCACTAAATACTAGGGAACCAAAAATGTTGCCTGTTAAGGAAACGGTATAACCCGCAGTGCCCGGCACATCAAATTCAAAAATGCCCAGCTCCGTACCAGCTGCTACAGAAAGTTTATCAATAAGTGCCGCATTACCCCGGGGTGTATTATGCAAATAACGCCCACCATTGCTGATGCGCATCAGCCCGGAAAGGACAATGACATCTCCAGAGACAGCTCCGGACGAATTTTGCAGTGTGGCACCATTACCTAATTCAAGTGATTCTCCGTTGCCAGTGACCTGTAAACTTGGGCTTGCTGTATTATCCGAAGGAATTTGAAGGAGTATGGTATTTCCAGGGGATGGCAATACTTGTAAGCGCTGTATGCTTATACTAACCGCTCCAGAAGGTATCAAAACACTGTAGCTGCCAGGAACAAGGCTATTATCGAGGATAACCAAATCTCCTGGTATGGGCACCCCGTCCGGGAACCAGTTGGATGAAGTGCTCCAATTATTGTCGCCACCATTTCCATCCCACTTTTTTTGACCATATCCTGTTATAAGCAGGAACGCAAAGCTACAAACAAGGTAAAATTTTTTCATTGCCGTCTTTTTTCAAGATTCTTGGAATAGGGCAATTTAATAGCAGGTTGGAGGGGTAAAAAAGTACTTTACACCATTTTTTGACGTTTTTTTCCCGGGTTAATGTAATCTTGCACTTTATTCAGCTTATGTGGTCGATCTGTAAAAAAGAATTAAGACAGTTTTTTAGCAGCCTCACTGGCTATATTGCCATTATCGTTTTTTTGCTGCTTAATGGATTATTCCTCTTCGTATTTCCGGCATCCAGTGTATTTGACTATGGATATGCCACGCTCGATAAATTTTTTGAGATGGCACCATGGATTCTGCTATTATTGATTCCTGCTATTACCATGCGGAGTTTCGCAGATGAATTCAAAGGCGGCACTTTTGAAATATTACAAACCCGGCCAATCACACGCTGGCAATTGATATGGGGCAAATATGTGGCATCATTGATTATTGTCGTCATAGCCATTATACCCACCATAATCTATGTTTTTACCATATCCAGGTTATCTACTGGCGGAATTGATACAGGCGGTATTGCAGGTTCATATATTGGATTGTTCTTCCTGGCTGCGGTATTCACTGCTATCGGCATTTGCTGCAGCAGCTTTACTTCCAATGCAGTAGTTGCATTCCTGCTGAGTGCATTTGCCTGTTTTGTTATTTATTCC
>JAHEEX010000120.1 GCA_024640465.1 Sphingobacteriales bacterium
AAAAATTTATTTCAATTCTGGGTGCTACCAGGATCAGGTTGGTATTGCCATATGGTGATGGAAAATCGAGCCTTGAGTTTTCGAAATTAAGTGAGAAATTTCCCCAGGGTTGTGCGCGCCATGTGAGTGAAAGGCTCGATTGAAATAAAGTGCCATTATAAAATCCGCCATATCTAACTCCTGCTTCGAGTATGAATCGCTTACGCGTGTCTGTATTGTATTGGACTTCCCCTTGCCAGTATTGATAGGTTCCGGGTGGCAGGGGTTCATATTGGTCATCCGTAAATTGAGTATAATAAGGCAGGTTATTATAAGTGAAATCTATGTTCCCAGATATTTCGCTGGTATTACGCATAGACATTTGATAACCCATGCTGTGGTTGGATTCATTCAAACTGCCATCCCGGTTCCATACGGTATAGTTTTCCAATCCAAACCGATGCTGGTTTACATAAATACTTTTAGGAAAAATCCTGAACTGGTAAGAATTAAAAATATGCCTGAACCCAACCCTGAAGCTACTGTCCAGTTTGGCGTCATAATTTTCCAGACGGTTTACAAAACCCATATCGGTATAAAATTTGTCAGCCACATCACTGTAATCAATAACCGCTTGAAAAGATTTGGTGGCGTATTGACCGCCGGCATTGATATATTGGTCTGATCCGCTTATGCCTGATTTAAATGATTTATGGTAACCAGCCCATCCGCTCCATTTACCTGCTTTGTCTGAGAAATTATATTCAATCCCTGCATTCCGGCCATACCTGTCCAGGGGGTCATCAAATTTTTCATCGCCACTGAAAGCCTGGCGGTTCAGGAAATATCCTTTAATAAGGGATCTGGCTTGAACCCTTTGATTAAATGTAACAGCGGTATAGTTCTGGGCGGCAAAATCCCCTTTTGCCAGGGTCTGCATATTCATGACCCCTATTCTTGTTTTTTTGGTCAGGTTTCCACTTAACCTTGCACCCCCAATAATCGGAATACTGTTACCATCATTATCCAGGCCAATACGACGGGAATAAAAAGGCCTGATTGGCGGGATTCCATAAGCGGAGAATAAATCGTCATTTTCCAGGAAGAAAGTCCTTCTTTCCGGAAAGAAAATATCGAATCGTGTGAGATTGGTTACCTGCCTGTCTACTTCTACCTGGGAGAAATCGGGATTTACGGTCAGGTCAAGATTGAGTGAGGGGGTAACCGCTATCTTTCCATCGAATCCAGCATTAAATTTTCCGGTGGTTGGTTCCTGATCTTCCGGGTTGCTGTTTAAACTACCTGTTACATATGGAATAAATGCGATATTAGTTCCTGGTGGGGGAGGGGCCTGTTCCCAAACTAACGATCCTGAATACCCGAAATCAAAGAAATTGAAATTGGTGGGCATATGCGTCCACGAAGAATACTGGTTATTCTTGAGGTCTGAGCGCAGGAAATTGATGCCCCAGATTTTTTTGCCCGCTTCATAGCGAAGGGTCTTAAAAGGGATGGCTATTTCTGCCGTCCAGTAGTCATCATGTCTTTGGGTGGCGGAGAACCATTTATTGTCCCAGCTGAAATTCAGGTTCTCACCACTGCTGTTTGCACTTACCAGGTCTTCTGATTGAACATTATAAGGAGTTACTGAAAAAAGGAAACCGTTGGTTCTTTGGTTTACCGGGTCCAGGGCTATACTGATGGCATCACTTTCGTATAATCCATTGTCTCTTTTGAGCGTCTTGATAACATACCTGTTGGTATCCATCGCCTTTACAAAGATGTAGAGGTTCTCCTGGTCGTAGGCCATTCTTACTTCCGTTCTTCTTTTGGCCTGAACTTTATCATTCGGCCATTTTTCCCAGAAATCGGTGGCCATTTCATTGGTTTGCCAGGTTGATTCTGAGGCGATGCCATCAATTTTTATTTTTTCTTTCGCTTGTGCAATATGAAGCTTATAGGTTTCCTGGAAACCCAGTCCGTCCTGTGTGAATGCTGTAAATGCAGCCATTATAAAATACCAGAAGAGTAAGCCTTTTTTTCTCATGAGCACCGCAATTTCGCCCTGAATTTGTAATAATTCAAGCGATATTTTGGTAAAGGATGTTGAACCGGATGAATGGTAACACAGTAGCCACTTTAACCGCAAAGAAATAAGAACGCAAAGGGATTTAATTTTGCCAAAAGCATATCTTGTGTCTAAGAGAAATAAGATCGGGTAAGATTGGCGACTTTTTCCATTTTAAGAAAAGATACCTGCTGTGACAAAGGAACGACTGAAACCCTTCCCACCAGAAGATCCCCAGGAATAGAAGTAGAGGGGTCAATAATATGGCAAGCCATACCCACCATTTTCCAATGATAGCTGCAACAATAAACAGGATCATCCACCAAATAAAATATCCAAAACCGCCCGCAGCATTGGCAACACTCGTATAAAAATCAATGCGGGTGACTTTTGTATCAGCGATCCATTTGGCAAAACGGAGTGGAATGGCGTTTAGCAGTAAACTGATGATAAAAAGGGGTAAACCAATGATCAATAAAATCAAATGCCCGAAGATAAAATAATATCGGCCAGTGACAGATGAATCCATCAGGCCATTACGCTGAAGCAGGCTGTCATATTGAGTAAGCTCATTCATTTTATTAGCCGCATCTGCATCACTCATTTCGCTGACTTGAGCGCATATCTCTTTTTCCATCTTCAGAATTGGTACATGCCGTAAATGGTCTAATGCATGAAAAGTATCATTCCGATATAATTCCAGCAATCGGTTGATCAATGCTGTGCGTTCAGGTTGAGCAACGTAGATGATGGTATCGGAAAATTTTGCTTCCAGTTCCCTGGTGAGTTGCGTAATGGCTTTATTTGGATTTTCTGTAAAAACAGCAGCATAATCCTGGATACTTGTCGGTTCTCCAACCTGTATATGAATATCTGCACGAAAACGGTGGTCGCTATAGTTGATCCCTACCGGAATTACTTTCAAACCTAAATTAAAATCAGCTTTACTTTCTGTTTGTAAAGCCACCCTGGCTGTTCCTTTTTTAAGTGGCAGCATGATCCGTTCCACCCGGCTTGTCCCTTCAGGAAAAATAAGCAGGAGACCTTTGTCTGATAAAACCTGCTCACCTTCTGCAAATGTTTCCTGGTTTCTTTGCAGGTCTGCTTTGCCGTGTTCTATATTATATATCGGGATCATATGAAAAGAACGGAGTATCTTATTGGCCCATTCTTTTCTGAAAATATCACTGCGTGCATAAAAATGCAATGGTCTTTTCATTAGAACTGCCAGCAACATGGCATCCAGAAAAGAGGCTGAATGATTGGCTATCAAGATAACCGGTTCGCCATCAGGAATATTATTTTTGCCGGCAAAAATAATACGCCGGAAATAAAAATGCATGGTGGTCCACATGATCACTTTGGCGAAAGCGTATAACATTTTTTGAAGATAAGGGAATAACGATTAATGGAAAAGGCTTGTATTCATTCTTAGCGTTCTTATTTCTTTGCGGTTAATTCTCCTTCAACAAGTCCGGCCTTCTCAACTCCGTTCTTTTCATGGCTTCATCAAATCTCCATTCTTCGATCTTTTTGTGATCACCGCTTAATAGAACTTCCGGTACTTTCCATCCCCTGTATTCTTCCGGCCTCGTATATACCGGCGGTGCCAGTAAATTATCCTGGAAAGAATCAAACAATGCGGATGTTTCATCATTCAGTACCCCGGGCAATAGCCTTCCGATTGCATCCACCACAACGGCAGCAGCCAGTTCCCCGCCACTTAAAACATAATCTCCAATAGAGATCTCACGGGTCACAAAATGTTCCCTTATTCTTTCGTCAATACCTTTATAATGCCCACAGATGAGTAAGAGGTTTTTTTTCAGGGAAAGCTGGTTCGCCATGCCCTGATTAAATCTTTCACCATCCGGTGTGAGGAAAATGATCTCATCAAACTTTTCTTGTGCGGAGAGCTCTTCAATGGCTTTTGCCAGTGGCTCACACATCATTACCATACCGGCTCCGCCACCAAACTGGTAATCATCCACCTGCCCATATTCATTTACAGCCCATTTTCTTAACTGGTGAACTTCCACTTTTAATAACCCTTTATCCTGCGCTCTTTTGAGAATGGAATGCTGGAAAGGGCTTTCTAATAATTCGGGTATAACCGAAAGTACGTGAATCTGCATGAGGCAAAGTTAGTGAAACGGGCAACTATTCTATTGCTTCAGCCAATTTCGGATACTAAAGGCAACCCGTTCAGGCGACTCTTCCATAGGTACATGGCCAAGTTCCGGATATATGATTTTCTGATTGTGGGGAAGCATGGCCTCAAATTTATCCGCCTGGCTATACGGAATAAGCTGGTCTTTTTGACCCCATATTATCAGTGCCGGGATTTGAATTTCCTTAAGTCGGTTCGTGTCTCCGGAAAATGGAAGCCTGAACCGGTCGAGCAAAGCCTGCCGGTTCCCAGTACGGCAATTCAATTCAAAATACCTGTTAACGAGCTCATCTGTTACTTTGGTTGGATCGCCATAAGATTGTTCGAGGCTTTTACGGACAATAGACCTGGGCGTGACTATTTTCAAAAGCTGATTAACAACGGGTATTTTGGCCAAATTGAATGCCAGGTTTTTTCCCTTTGTTCCACTATTAAATCCGGCTGCATCGATCAATATCATTTTTTTAGCCCGCTGATATCCTAACGCATAAGACCATGCGATAAATCCCCCCAGGGAATTACCAGCAATTATACAACTGTCAACTTTCAAATGTTGCAGGATTTCGTCAATAATGAGGTTTGTATTCTGCGGGGAATAATTGCGTGCCGGATGAGGGCCAGTGAGGCCAAAACCGGGGAGATCGAGCCGGATACATCTTTTTTCAGGAAGTAATACTACCAGGCTGTCCCAGGTGTGTAAACTGCTGCTGGTACCGTGTATAAAGAGGATAGGCAGGCTATCTTCCACCGGCCCTTCATCCCGGTAATGTACCTGCATTCCCTGGATATTGAAAAACCGGGAAGCAGCATTTGTATATTTCGGCAATAGTTTTTCGGGTGAAATATCCGGTGTTCGAAAAATTATGATTAACAAAGTCAAAAAGAAGATAATGGAAAAGACTACCAGGATTATTCTTTTGACAATTTTCATGATGCGTTATTTTGATCCTGAGAATTTTAAGTCCCTGATAAAAAGGGAATAAAAAAACGGTCACTCTTCCATAAAATCTCCCAGCTCTCTTCTGTCTTTTTTTGTTGGCCGGCCGATTTTGGTTTGCCTTTTACCGGAATAAAATATCGCAGCCTGAAACTGCATCTTTTCTAATTCTTCTGGTGGCGTTAAGTCGGTATAATATTTTACAGCTTCCGAAAATTGAACCCGATGATCAAGCAGCCCTGTTACTTTTATCACCCATTTCCGAGCTTCGGTTTTTACCTCGTATTCATCATTAATATGAACCGTTTTGGATGCTTTTACCGAACTGTCAAGGTGTTTTACTTTTCCTTTATCACAGGCCTGGGCCGCAGCAGACCTGGTTTTGAATATACGTATCGCCCATAGGTATTTATCTATCCTTAATTTTTCCGGTGCATTCATTTTACCTGATGTTTATGTCTATCTCCGGGGAATAAAAGACTGTGCATTAATTCATGGTATAAGTTATCCCGGAATTCTGTAAATAACTATATCCTACGCTTCAAAAATAAAGAATGCTTCTTTATGGATGATTTTCTTATTTTGGGTGCATAATTTATGACTATGACCTCTTATTTGAAGCATTTCTTATTCACCCTATGTTGTTTTTTACTAATATTTCCGGTTGTAGCGCAGCGTGTAAGCGATCTTCGCTGGTCGGCTGATGGAAACAGTACAATAGCTTATAAAAACAACCAGCTTATTCAAACAGACCTGGCAACCGGTAAGGAAACCATAATGATGAGTGCAGATCAGTTTAAAATAGAAGGGAAGGCAGTAAAGCCTTCGGGTTATGCTTTTAATGCTGATCAATCGAAGCTCCTGGTGTTTACCAATACAGCCAGGGTTTGGCGATACAATACCAGGGGGGATTACTGGCTCTATACTAAAAGCAATTCACAGTGGAAGCAAGTAGGTAAAAACAGGCCGGCGCAAACACTGATGTTTGCCAAACTTTCTCCAGACGGGAATAAAGTGGCTTATGTAAGCCAGCAGAATATTTATGTGGAGGACCTGGCAACCGGAGCCGAAACGGCACTAACTACAAACGGCAACCGAAGGTTGATCAATGGAACATTTGACTGGGTTTATGAAGAGGAATTTTCTTGTCGCGATGGTTTCCGCTGGAGCCCGGACAGTAAAAGCATTGCATACTGGCAGGTGGATGCCGCCGGAACACGTGATTATTATATGATCAATAATACGGATTCGATCTATTCCAGGCCCATACCCGTGGAGTATCCGAAAGTTGGTGAGTCGCCTTCCGCAGTAAAGATTGGTGTGGTAAATATTGAAACAGCACAAACCCGCTGGATGGAAATACCCGGCGATCAAAGGCAGCATTATATACCAAGGATGGAATGGGTGCCTGGTTCATCTGATCTGATTGTCCAGCAACTTAACCGCAAGCAGAACGAAAGCGAACTGTACATTTGTAGTGCTATTAACGGAAACGCACAGCCGATATATACTGAAAAGGAAGAAGCATGGATCGATATCCTGCCTTCATGGGATGATGACTATAATTATGGCGGTTGGGACTGGTTTGCCGGCAATACTTCTTTTTTATGGGCCAGTGAAAAAGACGGCTGGAGGCATCTATACAAAGTGAGCCGTGATGGTAAAAAAGAAAGCTTGCTCACTCCGGGTAATTATGATGTAATGGACATTGTCAGGATCGATGAAAAAGGCGGATTCCTTTATTTTGCAGCATCACCCGAAAAGGCCACCCAGAAATATTTGTATCGTGTAAAGATGGATGGAAAATCAAAACCTGAAAAACTGAGCCCGGCTTCACAACAAGGCACACACGATTACCAGGTATCACCTAATGGTAAATTTGCTTTTCATAAATTCTCCAACCATAAAACACCAAACCTGGAAGAATGGATCAGCCTGCCCGATCATAAAGGCCTGCGTGGACAAAACCTGGTGGAGAATGCCATTAGCAAATCATCCAGGGAAGATTCTCCGGTTGAATATTTTACCGTAAAAACAGAAGATGGCATTGAGATGGATGGCTGGATGGTAAAGCCTTTGAATTTTGATCCGGCCAAAAAATACCCGGTGGTATTTTACGTGTATTCGGAACCGGCAGGTCAGACTGTAACCGACCAGTATGGTAATGCATCTAACTTCTTATACCGGGGAGATATGTCGCAGGATGGTTATTTCTATATTTCAATGGATAACAGGGGCACACCTGCTCCTAAGGGGAAAGACTGGCGGAAGTCCATCTACAGGAAAATTGGTATTATCAATATCCGTGACCAGGCAATGGCAGCAAAGGAAATCTTAAAGAAACCATATATGGATACCAGCAGGGTTGCGGTGTGGGGCTGGAGCGGTGGCGGCTCTGCCACCTTAAACCTGATGTTTCAATATCCGGATATTTATAAAACAGGGATCGCCATTGCGGCAGTGGCAAATCAGCTTACCTACGATAATATATACCAGGAAAGATATATGGGAATTCCGCAGGAGAACAGGGAAGATTTTGTAAAAGGATCACCCATTACTTATGCTAAAAATTTAAAAGGAAACCTTTTATATATACATGGTACAGGAGATGATAATGTTCACTACCAAAATGCAGAAATGTTGATCAACGAACTGGTGAAGTACAATAAGCAATTCCAGGTGATGCCCTACCCAAATCGTTCGCACGGATTAAGTGAAGGGCAGGGAACGTTTAATCACCTTCAGACTTTGTATACAAATTTCCTGCGTTTGCATTGTCCGCCGGGAGGGAAGTAGTCGATAGTCGGGAGTCGTTAGTCGTGAGTCAATAGTCGTGAGTCGTTAGTCGTGAGTCAATAGTCGTGAGTCAATAGCCAGAAAAATATAACCTTTTACTCACTATTCACTACTCACTACTTCAGTCTTGTTAACTAAATAAGTATACATGCAGAGGAAAAGGATCTGGATGATGATTGTCAATACCGGGATTGTGCTTTTTTTCTGTTTATATTTTACTGCTGCCCTGAATTATCCAGGTGGATCCCAGGCGGATATTTATTCGAGCGGATTTAGCTGGAGGGATAACTATTGGTGCAATCTGCTTGATAAGAATGCAATAAACGGCGCATTAAACGGGGCAAGGCCTTTTGCACTTGCTGCCATGATGGTCCTTTGCATTACACTTGCTTTTTTTTGGATTTGGTTTCCTGTTTTTGCCAAAATGGAAAAGGTCAAAATTCGAATAATCCGATCTGCAGGAATTGCTGCTATGGCCACCGCATTTTTTTTATTTGCCGGACCGCATGATATTATCATTAATGCTGCCAGTTTATTCGGACTTGTTTCTTCAATTGGTACTTTGTATGGCCTGTATCAGTTAAAATGGAAAGGGCTTTTTACCATAGGCATTCTCAACATGGCCCTTATTGTAATAAACAACATATTTTATTACAATAAGGGGCTGTTGTCATATTTGCCGGTTGTCCAGAAAATCAGTTTTGTTTTTTTCCTGTTATGGATTTCCCTGATCAGTTTGAATTTGTCTAAATCAGGATAAACCTTGCATCTTCATTTCTTTGAGGTTAATGTATTATTTGCTTATTTCCGCAAAGTGCTTATGAAAATGCGGAATCGTTTCTATCCCTTTATAAAAATTGAAAATATCAAATTTCTCATTGGGCGAGTGTAGGTTATCACTGTCCAGCCCAAAGCCCATAAAAACTATCTTAATACCCAATTCTTTTTCAAATAAAGCGCAGATGGGAATACTGCCACCACCACGTACAGGGATAGGCTCTTTTCCGAAACTGTCAAATATGGCAGCGGAAGCGGCTTTGTAGGCAGTGGAATCAACAGGGGTCATATAGGGTTCTCCGCCATGATGTTCTTCTGCCTTAACGGTAACTCCCGCCGGGGCTATACTTTTAAAATACTGCAATAATTTTTCCGTTATCTTTTTAGAAGATTGATTTGGAACAAGTCGAGCAGATATTTTTGCAAAAGCTTTAGCAGGTAAAACAGTTTTGGCACCTTCCCCGGTATAACCGCCCCAGATTCCATTTACTTCAAGGGTTGGCCTGATACCGGTACGTTCATTGGTGGTGAACCCTTTCTCACCCCAGAGAGAATCAACCCCAAGGTCTTTTTTAAATTCTTCCTCATCATAAGGAGCGGCAGCCATCAGTTTTCTTTCATCTGGTGTGGCTTCAACAACATCGTCGTAAAAACCAGGAATGGTAATATGATTGTTTTCGTCATGGCAGGACGCGATCATCCTGGCCAGCATGGTAGCCGGATTGGCCACTGCACCGCCGTAAACACCACTGTGCAGGTCGCGATTAGGTCCTGTAACTTCTACTTCAATATAACTTAATCCCCTTACCCCGATATCTATTGAAGGGTGTTCCATACTGATCATGGCGGTATCACTAATCAGTACAACATCGGCTTTCAACAAATCTTTGTTTTCTTTTACAAAGGTCGACAGGTTCGGTGAGCCAATTTCCTCTTCACCTTCGATACAGAATTTTATATTGGTTACCAGTGATTTGGTATTAACCATTGTTTCCAGGGCTTTTACATGCATATAAAACTGACCCTTATCGTCACAGGAACCGCGGGCATATATTTTGCCGTCTTTGATCAGTGGTTCAAATGGCCCGCTGTTCCAAAGGTTCAATGGATCAGGTGGCTGAACATCATAGTGACCATATACAAGTATGGTTGGTAAGGCCGGGTCGATCATTTTTTCTCCGTAAACGATGGGATGGCCGGCGGTTGGGTAGATGGTGGCTTTATCAGCACCAGCCTTTAACAAGCTTTCTTTAACGGCCTCTGCACAGCGAACCATATCTGCTTTGTTTTCACTTCGTGCACTGATAGATGGGATCTTTAATAGTTCGAGTAATTCCTGCAGGAACCTGTCTTTGTTTTTTTCCTGGTAATCTTTCCAAGCTTGCATGTAATAATATTTAGAAAACGAAAATATTGTATTTCCGTTTATTGCATGCATTAAAAGATCAGGTAAATATTACACGATACTTTTTGCTTAATCGATATGGCATCAGGAACAAATGAAGAAAAAAATTAATGGTTATACGTTGATTTGTCCTGGATGAAATTTTTGAGAATTTTTTTTTCTTTAACATATTTTTCCTGCGGATGTATATTATCTTTGTTCCCGATTGCAAGTCATCTATCAGCCTTTGCCCATCCGACTACCCTTGAGTAGAAGGTATGTGCAAAGGCTGAGCCAATTTAAGAGTAGTCGCCAGTCGCCAATCTCCAGTCGCCAAAAACAGCCCTGCTGAATAGCAAAATTCTTCAGTTTAAAATAGAAGCAACCAAATTCATCGTTTTTTTTGAAACTAATTGAATAGTACTTTTTACTATTTATTACGGCTGTTTTTGGTGACTGGCGACTGACTACTGGCGACTGGTATTTATTTTTCTCAAAAGCAACAACCTTATACCCAGCGGTAATATGTAAAGTATTGCAAGCAAAAGCAGGGAGAATTTTATTGTGGCGAAAACAGTGGTTAGCAGGGCTGAGATATTATTATAGTGACCACTCAGGGCATATAACATCAGGATATTTTCCATCACATCAAAGACACCTGCCACAAGGCTTCCGAAAGCCAGTAGCACACCCAGTTTCGCAGGTATGCCATTCATTCTTACGGAGATGCTTCCGCAAAGGGTATAAAAGAGCATAGCATAAAAAGGAATAAATAAGAAGTCAATCC
>JAHEEX010000285.1 GCA_024640465.1 Sphingobacteriales bacterium
AAAATGACAAGCCCGATTTTTCAAATTCAATTGCCAGGCATCTTTGATAAATGACCTCCTGAAATCCTTGTCCTAATTCCCGATGAACTTTCATTGCAGATCCTATGATTGAATAAGACAATGGATCATTAGTTAGAATTTTATCAGCGTCTATTTGTTGCATGAATTACTCATTTTGTATTTCGATCCCCAAACATAGTTGGATTCAAGAATACGTCCTAAGTGATAACACCATCATTTTCGGGTTTTTTCACCCCCCCATTCCCTTAAAATCCACTCCAATCCATCCCGCTCATCCATCCAATCCTCTAAATCCTGTTCCAGAAAAGAAGTGTCAATCCCAACTTTATTTTCCAGGTAACCGTCGATCAAAATATCAAATTGTGTTTTCATAAAAGTGTATGAGCCATTTAAGATATGGTATTAAGTCAGCTGCTCATTTTTTGTCTGCAACAATTAAGTTTAATCATTGCCAATAAAAAACCTTATTTTCATTTACTGCCCTATGAGTAACCATTAGCTAATCCAATCCTTTAAAATCCTGTTAATCCATCCCGCCCATCCATCAAATCCTCTAAATTCTGCTCAATGCTCAGAAGATCATTCTTAAAAAACTCTGCGCTGTTTGCCGTTTCAGTAAGTACCACCGGCTTTGTCAGGTTTAATGGCACCGGTTATGTAGGCGATTGCGAGACAACAACGGATATCCTTGGTCCATTTTACCGTCCCAATGCTCCGGTGAGAGCCAATATGCGTATTGCGGGAGAGCTTGGTCAAAAAGTAATGCTGAGTGGCAAAATCAAACATAAAGATTGTACCACACCATTAAAGAATGCCTGTGTGGAACTCTGGCATTGCGATGCCAATGGAGTATATGATAATACATCTCCCGACTTCAAATACAGGGCAAAAACCTATTGTGATGATAAAGGGAATTATCGGTTTGACTCCATTTTACCTGTTCCGTATGATGTCGGTGATGGAACCATCAGGCCGGCACATTTTCATATGATGATCACTGCGGAAGGATACCAGGCTTTGATCACACAATTATATTTCTCAGGAGACAAACATATTGCTACTGATAACTGGGCATCATCACCTACGGCTAAAAAAAGAATACTGAATATTAAGAATGGGGAGGGTGGTATAAAAGCTGTATCATTTGATGTGACCATGATGGAAAAAATTCCCGCTGATGCAGCAGTCATTGATCACCTGACCGGCACTTATACTATAAAATCTGCGAGCAGCAAACCTGTTGAGTTTTATAAACGGGATGCCTTGTTATGGATTAAAGATGCCGAAAGTATTAATGGCGGTTACCCGCTACAGTATGTTGGAAATAACACCTTTGAAGAATATGGAGAAAGTCCGGCCCAATATCAATTTATCCCACATTCGGATGGATCAATAAATGTATCATACAGCAGGGTTAATAAAGAAAAGAAAAAAACAAGCTGGGAAGCAGTGAAATCGAAATCCTAATCTGAAAGGAAAATACATTAAAAGGACACAAAGAAATCTAATACGGTTACTTAGTGTCCTTTTTTATAAGCGTATTTCCATTCTCAGCCCGCCAAAATTTTCTGCATGCTTTTCGCCAAACAGGTTATCGAAGAAAAAACTCATCATCACATTGTATTTACCCATTGCGGTAAATCTTTTCCCAAGGTATAGGCTGGTTGCAATATAGTTTCGTGCACAACCATCATATTCCTGAACCCAACCCAGGCCTACTTTAGGGGCACCTTTTGTATCTGCCATACCATATCCTAAGTCAATGCCCGCCAGCCAGCTTCGAAATACAGGCACCTGGTTATTCCATTGAAAAGTTAAAACAGAAAATGGCAATTTACTGATCTCCGTACCAGTATAATCTTCAGGATAATCTTGTCTTTCCAAATGGTAGGCATAACGCAAACGCAACCCGGTGGAATATTTGGGAGAAACCTGGTAAGCCGCCAGCAAACTAACACCAACGCCCAGCCTGTGTGAGCGGATCATATCATCATGCAAGGGGTAGTTTACATCAAATCCCGTTTGAAAATAAAAGCCCCTCTTCTCAGGATTAGCCAATCCGGATACTTGTGCCTGTAAAGAAGACGAACAGATACACCAAAGGGTCAGTCCTAATAAAAACCGTTTCATGACTTTTTCCTTTAGTTGACCCAATATAGTCAAGATTACTTTTTTCGGCAATGATCGTGGTCATAAACGCATGATTCCCGAACTTTCTCTTACTGAACTTTGTTTCCAGTCGGTAAATAGTGCTATTTATCCAGTTTTTTCATTTCAATCTTTTCGCTTCCGGATATAAACCAGGCTTTAACAGGCAACCCTTCTCCATTCGTATCAAATTCGATAAAACGATCAGATCCATCAGCATAGAAGAATCTTGTGCCCGATTCAGGTTTGAGTTCAATATCCGGGCCTGTGGTAACCCGTCGATATAATTTGGTATCTTTTTTAATGAGCTCAATCGGATTGGTGGCCATATATTTTCCCAGGTATTTGTCTAAAATGGCCTGATCAATGGGTACTTCTTTAGGGATATATGGTTTAGATACCGGCAGGCCAAATGCAATTGACGCCATCGCGGTTCCCACCCGATCCGCACTCATTTCATTATTGGAAATGGCTGCAACATATAGATCTTCAGCAGGGTAATAAGACAAATGGGCAGAGAATCCCGGAATACCTCCATTATGCCAAACACGCTTATGCGTTTTAAGGCTGTCTATATCCAGGCCATAGCCGTAATTATTCAGGTAGGGTGTCATCATTTTGGCGGTACTGGCCGGGGAGAGAATTTTATTTTCATGCAGGGCCTTTGTCCACGCTACCAGGTCTTCCGGTGTTGAGAACATGGCACCGGCACTGTAAGGGCCCTCCATGGAAATCATCATTGCCTGGCTGAATCCACCGGTCCTGTTTTTTGCATACCCTTTGGCGCGATAAGCCAATACAGAATCCAGCCGGTCCATCGAGGTATTTTTTAATCCCGCTTTATTGATTACTTCCTGCTGCAGGTAATCCGTAAATTTTTTTCCTGATGCTTTTTCAATGATCACGCCTAATAAATAATATCCGGAATTGCTGTAATTCCACTTCGTACCTGGTGAAAAATCATACGGCTTGTTTTTGAATAAGGCAATCATGGAATCATGCGACAAAGGCAGGATGGCCTTAGGCCAGAATTCCGGTATGTCGGTATAATTCTTTATGCCCGATGTATGATTGAGCAACATATGAATCGTTACACTATCTCCTTTAGGATAATCGGGAAAATATTTACTGAGCTTGTCATCAAGTTGCAGTTTACCTTTTTCCTGCAGCTGCAGGATGGATGCAGCCGTAAACTGCTTGGTAACAGAACCAATGCGGTATTTGGTCTGGTTGGTGTTTGGAACCGACCATTCCCTGTCGGCCATACCAAATGATTTTTGATAGATGGTTTTTCCTTTTTGCACTACCAGTACGGAACCATTAAATTCTTTGACGTTGAATTCCGCATTCATATATTCGTCCATCAGTTGCGGTGCTTTATTTTGGGCGAATACAGAAAAGGGAAGAGCGAGTAAAAAGAATAGTTTTTTCATAAAGAGAAGGTACAAAAAATGGCATAGCAGATCAAACATTGCAGATCCTTCTGTATTATTTTTTGCTTAGCGGTTAGATTAATATAAGAATGGCGCCGGTACCGGCGCCATTCCTGGTTAGCATTAGTCGTTATCCTCTTTTTCTCCTGACTCTCCGCCTCCTTTTTCATTAACCGTGTTTACAGAACTGGCATCCCTGATCTCACTATGCCTTATCCTGCCG
>JAHEEX010000121.1 GCA_024640465.1 Sphingobacteriales bacterium
CCGAGCATGGGGGTGATTGTATATTCAATTTTATTTCCGCCTGAAAAATTGTACCCTGCGAAAAAGGATACTGTTTTCCTGTCTTCATAATTATACCTGCTTTCAAGGTGAAGTTTGTTTTTATCTGCTTTAATGATTGGCAATACAAAAAAATCATCCGGAATGATGTAGAATAGTGCCGATGCTTCAACACTCCATTTGTTTTTTGTTGAATCTGTTTTTTGTGAAAAAACAGAAATCGGTATCATAAAAAGCAGGGATATATAACAGATCGTTTTTTTCATCCTCCTAAAGCTATAGTTAGTAATACAAGTAAAGCTCCCAGAACTGTAACGAGAAAGCCAAGCAGCCAGGGTCCGTACCCACTGACTTTCCCAATATAAAAACCAGTTATAAATAGCAGTAGCAGCCCGATTCCATTTGACCACCGCATGGCAATTTGAACATCAGAAAGTACAATAAATGGTATGGTTGCAGGAAATGTTGAAATGAAAACCAGGATAAAGATGCCTATGGCACCTTTATAGTCCTGCCCGGTAAGAGGCACTTTTTTGGGAAGCTCCGGAATATTTTTAAGGTCATTCCATAATAAAGTTATCACGTCATCTTTTAACACCCTGGCCATTACCGGAGGAAGTGCGTCCTTAATAATTTCTGATATTTCTGCATCATTTTGAGATGACTTCATTGACTGTAAAATCCTTAGGCTGTGACCCCGCTCCAGTATAATCGACATCAAATACATTAGCCCATCAACTATTCCCCATGCAACGTTACAACCCAGCGCAGACCAGAGCATTGTCCTGATATCATCCTGGCCAGATGTTGCCACACTTACAGAACCTGTAAATGTAAGTACCATGATCAACCCAAAAACAACTTCCGATAAACGGGTTACCGGATCCAGGATACTTCCTTTGCGATAAATAACTTTTTCCCAAAATGCTTTATCTTCCATTTACTCAAATTAAAATACAGGTATACAATAAACAGTAAAATAATTATCAGGGTATCAGTTGATTTTTTAGCTAATGGGATCTTCCATCAATGGCAATAATAATAGTAAAAATGCATCCATTATATAATATCTGTTTCTGCCGATTGAATACAAATAAAACTGACTTGTATTCAAAGAACTTCAGGATTGACAGCACAAAGGCAACAAGTAAAAGCTATTAAGGAATCATCACAAGGATTACACCAAGTTGATGACGATAATTATTCTATCTATTCCTCGATCATATCTGTTGGAATCTTTGTTTCCTGGCCGTTTTGCTCTGCTTTATTGGCCCATGATTGAAAAATGGTATATGCTACAGCAAGAATAATAGCGCCTTTAAACATACCGGTAAATCCCCATGCAGCCATGCCGCCAACAACACCCAGGAAAAGAACAAGCACAGGAAGTTTGCCACTCTTAGCAATCAGCATTGGCTTTAGGATATTATCTACACCCATTAATACCACAATACCATATATGGTAATGAAAATTGCCCAACCGGTTTGTCCCTGGCTGCCCAGCCAGATAGCCACCGGTAGCCAGACAAGCAATGGACCAACCTGTATGACAACCAGGAAGAAAGTCAGGGCAGCCAGTCCCATGGCAAAATGCAGGCCTGCTATGGCAAACCCCACCCAGGCCAGTACAGCTGCAATAAGGGCTGTGCCCATAACGCCAATGGCTACACCTTTTATCGCACGGCCTGAGGCATTGATGACTGCGTTGCTGCTTGATTCTCCCAATAAACGATTCAGTAATGTTTCGAGTGGCTGAAGTGTTTTTACGCCATGTGAGAGGATGACGGCAGAAATAATGATGCCGGCGATAAGTTCCAGCCCGGCAGATGCGATTCCCCCTCCTGTTGATAACATATTTGACAGAAAAGATTTAATCTGTGATTCATATGCGCCTAATGTAGTAATGGGATCTTTCTCCAATGCAGACCAGAAAGTAACAGCTTTGTCACCAACATAAGGAATACCACTGATCCATTCAGGCAGGGAAGGCACCTGGTTGTTTTTTATATCAGCAAAAAGGTTTTGAGCCTTATGGACGTATGATAACAATGCCTTAATAATATAACTAAATGGAAGGGCAACAATTCCAAGGAGTAGCAAACCATATATAAAGGCTGCGATTTTTCTTTTCCCTCCCAGCCAATGGCACATTTTTTCGAAGAGTTTAAAAAAAGAAACAGAGAAAATAATTGCGAAAGTGAAGATTCCCAGGAATACACTCAATGTATTATATAAAGCATATATCAGTACAAGTAATAGCAATAATACCATCGCATTTTCTATGAAATTCTTTTTACTTACAAAATTTTCTGTCATATAATTTAATTTTTTAGGTCTGTTTATTTATACCGGGATGTTGCATACTTACCAACCAGCATTGCAATGATGATCGCTACATACAATTGGCCGGTTACGCCAATCAGCATGGCAAGCGATTTTGCAATCGGCGTAAGTGGTATAAAATCACCATACCCGGTTGTGGTATATGTAATGAATGTATAATAAAAATAGTCACTTACAGGCGCTAGCTGTTTTGCATCTGCCAGTGTCATACTATGAAAATTATATGATCCTGGCCAAATAAAGGAAACAAGTATAACCAAAGTGCTGAATGCCAGTCCCATTAACAAGTAGCCGGTGATTGAATCCATGATGACCTTTCCGGTTACCGTGGAAGTATTTGCAATCTGTGCAACGAGCCTGGCGACCAGGTAAAAAAAGAAAAGAATCTGGGTAATCCTGACAATGATTGTTAACACCCTGAAATCTGCAAAAATAGATATCCATAAAATGGTGATAAGTGCCAGCGTAACAACAGTTACATGCTTCCTGTATTTCTGTAAAGCCATGGCAGCGATCAAAAAAATACCGGTAAAGCAAAGAGGGTATAAAATATAGAATGAAGCCGGTGGGAATATGGGGATCAGGAAAACTGTAAAAACAATCAACAAAAACAAAATGCTGCTCATATATGGGATTGAAAAGCTCCCCTGATGATTGTTCATGACTCTTTCGTTATAGGCGTATAGAAATGGTTTTTTTAATGTGGCATGACTTATTTTAATATGTAAAAGCCATTTATTTTCTGATCATTGAACTATGAATGTCTATTTCTTTTTCTTTGACGTCAATTCTCCTAATAATTCCTTTTTGACCAGTTGCAGTTTCTCTTTCTGCTCTGCAGATACGGTTGGATATTCAAGCCCCAGTTTTTCAAATTCAAAATAAATGATTGCACCCAGGCATAAGCGGGTGAACCATTTATCATCTGCCGGCAAAACATACCATGGGGCGTAATCAGTAGAAGTGGCACTCAGCATTTCCTCATAAGCTTTCATGTACGCATCCCAGTGTTTTCTTTCCTGTGCATCCGCAATGGAGAATTTCCAGTTCTTGTCTGTATTGTCAATCCTTTCCAGGAACCTTTTTTTCTGTTCCTCTTTTGATACGTGCAGAAATATTTTCAGGATGATGGTGCCGTTTTCGGCAAGGTTTTTTTCAAACCGGTTTATCTGCTTATACCTGCTGTGCCAGAAATCTTTATCAATATCTTTAATGGTATCAACGTCGGGCAGGTTTTCATTCAGTATATATTCAGGATGTACCCTGGTTACCAGTACGTTTTCATAATGTGAACGGTTGAAAATGCCGATCTCACCACGGGCTGGCAGGGCTTTGGCATGCCGCCACAGGTAGTCGTGATCAAGTTCCTCCTTAGTAGGTGTCTTGAAACTGCTCACTTTCACCCCGGTAGGGTTCAGTCCGCTGATCACATGTTTGATAATGCCATCTTTGCCGGCAGCATCCATGGCCTGTAAGACGATTAATACACTATATTGATCATGCGCATATAATTTGTCCTGCATGATGGCCAGGTTATTCATGCCTTCTGCCAGGATTTTTTCACCCTCTGCTTTTGTAACCATTTTGTGGTCGTAGTCGGTTTCAAAATCCTTTTCCAGAGAGATTTTTTTACCTTCTTTAACCCTTAATGTTTCCAGATAACGGACAAAAGCTGATCTTTTTGGATTTTTTTCTTTCATGGCAATTAAAATATTTGGTTATTTAACAGTAAAATAGCGTTTAAAAAAAATGATTATGTCGATCATCATACAGTGTCCTAACTTCTGAATGGCTTTAAATGTCTGATTTATCCTTATAAAGGCCTTAACAGTGATTCACAAGAAAGTTAAGCTAAGATTATTATTTTTCCACTGCCAATGATTAAAATCATGACATCAAAATGCTTTAATCCAGGCAAAAGCAGGATTTTTGTATGCGAACAGAAATTGCCGGATTACAGGTCAGCGGATTTACACCGTTATTCATTGTGGAATTAATAACTAACACAAACCCGGCAGGAAAGATTTATGCATAAGAATCTCTCCAATCGTTGCGAATGATAGTAATTGAATTCTAAATACATTTGATCAAACTTCAATGTACGTTTATGCAATTTGAAAGAACTTTTTTTATAGCCGGTACTTTGTTGTATACCGGATTATTTGGTTGCGGGAATAAAGATGTGAAGAAGGAAATTGTAATTCCTGAAGTTAATGTGGTTGCTGCAGGGAAGGCTACGGTGCCCGTTTATACGGAATATGTTGGACAGACACTTGGTTTGTCTGATGTGGAGATCAGAAGCCGTGTAGATGGCTGGATCATATCCATGCATTTTAAGGAAGGTGATTTTGTAAAAAAAGGTCAATTGCTCTATATCATAGACGATTTGCCAATCAGGAGCCGGATCTCCGCAGCTGATGCCAGGGTTGCAGAGGCACGGACGATGATGGTAAAAGCTAAGTCCGATCTGGACAGGGTAGAGCCGCTTGCCAAAATGAATGCGCTTAGCCAGCGTGACCTCGATGCTGCTGTTGCAAATTATGAAGCCTCAAAAAGCCAGGTGGAGGTTGCCAATGCACAGCTGCAAAATGCAAAAATCGAGTTAAGCTATACACGCATAATTTCGCCTATTTCCGGGGTAATTGGCATTTCTTCGGCCCTTGTTGGAGATTATGTTAACCAGGGTGGTCTGGGAAGATCTTTAAATACGGTCTCTTCTTTGGGGGATATAAGGGTGCGTTTCCCTATCTCCGAATCAGAATACCTGCGATTTGCAAAAAGGATAAGAAGTGACAAGGATCAAATTCAGCGTGTCGTTGAAATTCCAATTGAACTGATATTGGGTGATGGCAGCACCTATTCCGAAAAAGGAAGGATAGATTTAGCCAACCGCCAGGTAGACCCACAAACTGGTTCACTCTTAATGCAGGCTGTTTTTACCAATAAACAAAACCTGATTCGTCCAGGCCAGTATGTTAAGGTTCGTTTTAAAACGGATGAATACAAAGATGCGGTGATGGTGCCCCAACAGGCAGTGAACCAGTTGCAAAGTATTTACCAGGTATTTGTTGTGAACGACAGCAGCAAGATTGTACCCAGGGTTGTACAGGCTGGCGCGCGCGTGGGTAGCAACTGGATTATAACCCAGGGGCTAACTGAAGGTGAGAAAGTGGCCGTCATTGGTAATGCCGTGGTGAATCCAAAGAATCCTATCAAACAAATTCCAATGAATTGGAATTACGATTCTACCATCCGTAACTAGAAATAATTTTTCTTAAGAACCCATCCAACTGCAGCAGTTATGAGTGAATTTTTTATACGGCGGCCGATCGTTGCAATGGTTATCTCCATTTTCACGGTCATCCTGGGTCTTCTGACGCTGAAAGGTATTCCCATTTCGCAATACCCGGAGATCACGCCTCCAATGATCAAAATAACGGGAACGTATAATGGAGCCAATGCTGTTAACGTGGAACAAACAGTGGCCACACCCATCGAACAGCAGGTAAATGGTGTGGAAGAAATGCTCTATGTACAATCCATCAATGCAAATGACGGCACTACTACTATCCAGGTTTCTTTTGAAGTTGGCACTAACCTGGATAATGCCAATATGCTCACGCAAAACCGGGTGGCTATGGCCAATCCATTCCTGCCGGCAGATGTGAAGAATATGGGTGTGAATTCCAAGAAAGCCCTTGCTTTTCCATTGATGATTGTTTCCCTCTATTCCCCTAAGGCCACCTATGATGCAAAGTTTGTAAGTAATTATACCTACATCAATGTAGTTGACCAGATCAAGCGTATCCAGGGAGTGGGTGATGTAACTGTATTCGGCGGTGCTGAATATGCCATACGAGTTTGGTTAAAGCCCGACAGGATGGCATCACTTGGGATCTCTGTGGCGGATGTAAAAAATGCACTGAACGAATATAATAATATCTATCCCGGCGGATCTTTTGGTAACAATCCGGCCTTACCCGGAGTCCAAAACACCTATACGGCACAGTTACAAGCAAGGTTAGTTAGTCCGGAAGAGTTTGGTAAGATCATTTTAAAGTCAAATGAAAATGGTGCACTTGTCAGGCTTAGCGATATTGCCCGGATCGACCTCGGTACGGAGAATTATTTCCAAAACAGCCGCCTGAATGGCAAGACCGCAGCAGCGCTGGCCATTTACCAGGTGCCGGGCAGTAATGCGATAGCTGTTGCTGAGGAAATAAAAAAGATCATGGAAGGGCTTAAGGAAAAATTTCCGCCAGATCTGGAATACCGGGTCTCACTGGATACAACACTGCCTATTGAGGAAGGCATAACAGAGATCATGCATACGTTGCTGGAAGCAGTTGCCCTGGTGATCCTCGTTGTGTTTATATTCCTGCAGGACTGGCGTGCTACACTGATCCCGGTTTTAACAGTTCCGGTTTCCCTGATCGGCGTATTCATCTTTTTTCCCCTGCTGGGTTTTTCCGTAAACGTCTTATCATTATTGGGGTTGGTATTGGCGATTGGATTGGTGGTGGATGATGCCATCGTAGTGGTGGAAGCGGTGATGCATCATATGGAGCATGGGCTAAGTCCAAAAGAAGCCACTCAAAAGGCCATGAAAGAAGTAGCCGGACCAGTTGTTGCCATCGCCATTATACTTGCAGCTGTATTTATTCCTGTTGCATTAACGGGTGGTATCACGGGAAGACTGTACCAGCAGTTTGCCATTACAATTGCGGTATCAGTTTTATTATCTGCATTCAATGCCCTTACCCTGAGTCCCGCACTGGCGGCAATGATTTTAAAACCCAAAAAAGAAAGTAATAATCTGTTGTCCCGTTTCTTCAGGAGCTTCAATAATATGTTTGATAAGTTCACCAACGGATATATTGGTATTGCCGGATTTTTTGCCCGCAAGGTTGTGATGAGTTTATTGGTCCTGGGTATCATAGTTGGTGCAACTGTTGTATTAGGTAAAAAAGTACCGGGTGGATTTGTGCCGGAGGAAGATAATGGTTATTTCCTCATGGGTGTGTTGCTGCCTGATGCCGCTTCTTTTGAAAGAACCGATGCCGTGTCTGCAAAACTCGAAAAAATACTGGCCAAATTTGATGGCATAGAATCATATACCGTCATCAACGGGTATAATATTTTATCCAGTACTGTTTCCAGTAACTCTGCTACGGTGTTTGTACAATTGAAAGAATGGGCTGAACGGCCAACAGATAAAGAAATCATACGACAGGTCAATGCAGTAGCTAATAAGGAAATTACAGAGGCCACTGTTATTGCCGTGGGACCTCCGCCAATTCCGGGCCTGGGAAATGCCGCGGGATTCACGTTGCAATTGCAGGATCGTGGAGGCAGTTCGCCCCAGTATCTCGCACAGCAGGCACAGGCATTCATAGCAGCCGCCAGGCAAAGGCCCGAGATCGGAAATATTTTCACCTTGTACCGTTCCAATGTGCCGCAAAAAAGCATTGAAGTAGACAAGGAGAAAGTGGAGAAGCTTGGTTTGAACCTCAATGAAGTAAACAGTTCCATTTCGGCTATGCTGGGGGGTGCTTTTGTAAATAATTTCAATTCCTTTGGTCGACAGTATCGCACATATGTACAGGCCGATGCACCTTACCGGATGAAGCCCAATGATCTCGAGCAGATGTATATCCGGGATGGACAGGGGAATATGGTATCGCTGGCCACACTGGCCGTAGTAAAAGACACTACCGGTCCCCAATACACGAACCGCTTTAATTTATATCGTTCCGCAGAAATTTCCGGATCACCGGCGCCCGGGTATAGTTCGGCACAGGCATTGGATGCACTGGAAGCAGTGGCTAAAGAAACACTACCCGCTGACATGGGTTATATGTGGAGCAATATGAGTTACCAGGAACGCGCAGCAGCCGGGCAAGGTGCTTCTGTTTTTATCATGGCACTTGTATTTGTATTCTTAATATTAGCTGCACAATATGAAAGCTGGAAATTGCCGTTCAGCGTTCTCTTAGGAACACCCTGGGCCGTGATGGGCGCCATGCTCGGTTTATTCATTGCCCGCATGTATTCAGAGAGTTATGTAAACAACGTATTTGCACAGATAGGTCTGGTGATGCTGATAGGACTGAACGCCAAGAATGCGATCCTGATCGTGGAATTTGCCAAGATGCGGATGGAAGAAGGGGCCAGTGTTTTGGATGCCGCACTCGATGGCGCCAAGCTTCGTTTCAGGCCCATCCTGATGACATCATTCGCCTTTATTCTTGGTGTGGTGCCGTTGCTGACAGCCTCAGGCGCAGGTGCTGAAGCCCGCAAAGTAATGGGTATGGCGGTATTTGCCGGAATGATCACCGCTACGGTGGTGGGCGTAATCCTCATCCCGTCCTTCTTTGTATTGATCGAACGAAAAAAGAAGAAAGACAAGTTGCAGGCAGCTGCTGTACAGGTGCCTCCAACATTAGAGGACGGGCAAACTGAATCACATTCATAAGAAAAAAAGTTAGCGACATGCGTTACCTGCATTCATATATCATTATCCTGCTGACAACTTTGTTTTTGAGCAGTTGTCTTGTCGGTGGAAAGTTTTCAAAACCGGTCGTTACGCAAACACCGGAATCTTACCCAAGGTTTGAAGGATCTATTGATTCCATTTCTGCCATCAAATGGTTCGACCTTTACCAGGATACTGTTTTGCAAAGATTCATCCGCATAACGCTCGACAGTAACCGAAACCTGCTCATCGCGGGTGCCAGGATAGAAGAGTCGAGGGAAATTGCCGGTATTGTAAAAGCAAATTTATATCCTTCTTTTGGCTACCAGTTATCTGCCGGTGGCGGATCAGCAGGCAATGAAGCGGTGAAAGTTGCAGGGGGTATTGAAGGCGGTGCCATAAAAGCCTATGGTACGCTCAACTGGGAGATCGATATCTGGGGAAAGATCAGGCATGCTAATATGGCTTCTTACAGCCAGTTCATTGGCGACATTGAAAACAGGAACGGGCTTATTGTAAGCCTTGTTTCAGAAGTGGCGCAGTTATATTTTCTGCTACGCGACCTGGACAATCGTTTGATGATTGCGCAAAGAACGCTTGTTGCCCGTAAGGAAAGTACACGCATCATTACAGAAAGATTTAATAAAGGCTATGTAGCTGAAGTGGATAAACTGCAGGCTGAACAACAGGAAGCTTTAGCTGCTGTTGCCATTCCCAATTTCCAGCGTCAGATCATCACCGTTGAAAATGCCCTGCGTGTATTGATGGGAACTAGCCCGGGTACTGTTCTTCGCGGACAAACATTATATGAGCAAACGGTAACCCCCAATATCCCGCCCGGACTTCCTTCCCAATTGCTGGAACGCCGTCCGGATATCCGGGAAGCGGAGAGAAGACTGGAAACGCAGTTCAATTATATTGGTGTGGCAAAGGCCAACCTCTATCCTTCCTTGAGCCTTACCGGTTTGCTGGGATTTGCCAGTCCGCAGTTTACCACTTTCCTGGGTGCCGGTGGATTTGTGGCTAATGGATTTGCCTCTATTGCGGGTCCCATATTTGAGTTTGGAAAAAATAAACGACGGATCAGGGTGGAAGAATACCGCACGCAACAGGTGGCTTATCAGTATGAGCAGGTGGTGCTGAATGCATTTGCTGATGTGGACAATGCTCTGGCTGAATACCGTACCTATAACCAGGAGCATGAGATCAGGCGTTTGCAGGTTATCGCTGCCCGAAAAGCGCTTGAGCTTACCCGTGCCAAATATGATTATGGTTACTCCTCTTATTACGAGGTGCTGATCCAGGAGAATTATTTGTTTGATGCTGAGCTGGCGGAATCAACCACATTGCAGCAGAAGATCAATGCGCTGGTGTTTTTGTATAAATCTTTGGGTGGGGGTTGGTAGCCATCCCCATTATTGCATGAAAAAACCTGTTTCAAGTGGCAGGTTTTTTTTATTAAATTGTATAGCCTAATCGGAGCTATCAGATTACTGCTTAAAACCTATCCTATTTCTGGGTGCCGGGGTATTATGTTTTTCGATCAACTCTTTTATCACCATAAAAATATTTTCAATGTCTTTTCTATTGCCTTTTACCTCCTTTTCAAGCGTGGCCAGTTGTAAGAGAATTTCTTTGTGTGTAAGAGCATATTCTCTCATTTTAACAAAGACCCTGATCACTCTTAAGTTTACTTCAATGGCTGTTTTACTGTTCAAAATGCAAGACAACATGGTTACACCCTGTTCTGTAAAGCAAAATGGGGCATAACGTAAGCCCTGTTTATCGGACAATGTTAAACTTGTACTTGCTCTCCACTTTTCAAATTCTTTCGTTGTCATTTCAAACATAAAATCTTTGGGAAACCTTTCTATGTTTCGTTTAACGGTTTCTTTCAGGCGTTTTGTTTCAACGCCATACAACTCCGCCAGATCTCTGTCCAACATTACTTTTTCCCCTCTGATAACATATATCCTGCTTAGTATTTTTTGTTCTAATACCAGTGTCTGTA
>JAHEEX010000286.1 GCA_024640465.1 Sphingobacteriales bacterium
AACACAAAACTTTTTTTCACTATTTCGATCTCATCTCTGTAATTATTTTTTCAATTGAATATGTCCTTCGTGTCTGGAGTTGTACACACGACAAAAAATACCAGCATTGGTTTTGGGGCCGCTTGCGATATATGTTCAGCTGGGAAGGCCTGATTGATCTGGCTGCAATTATGCCTTATTTTCTTCATACCATGCAAATTTTTGATTTACGTGTACTGAGACTATTAAGGCTTTTACGGTTTTTCAGGATTTTCAGGCTTACCAGTTACATGAAATCCACTAAAATGATCGCCAATGTTTTCAAATCAAGGATGCAGGAACTGCTGTTAAGCCTTATTTTATCTGTTGGTTTGATAATCATCTCTGCATGCCTGGTATATTTTGCCGAACATAATGCACAACCCAATTCCTTTTCAAGCATTCCAAAAACATTATGGTGGAGCGTGGTTACATTAACCACTACAGGATATGGCGATATGGTGCCGGTTACACTAGTTGGCAGATTATTAACGGGGATTATTATGCTGATAGGAGTTGCCCTTTTTGCATTACCTGCCGGTATTATTACAGCCGGATTCCTGGAAGAAATGCGCAACCATCGGAAAACCAAACCCCAAAATTGCCCACATTGCGGGCTCCCACTTGATCAACATATTGAAAATCATTGATTTGTAGAAAACTGGCACTATAAAGTCTTAAATATTTTACAAAATGTAAAATATATATGTCATAATGTAAAAAATACTTTACATTTGGTAAAATTTACTTTATGACACAGGCATTATTATTACCACACCGGTTTAAAAAAATTGGATGGTTTATACTGGTTCCGGCCACAATTTTAGGAATCATACTGGCTATCGGCGATTTTGATACTGAATGGTTTTCCACCAGGGTTTTCGCTTTCTTCTCTGATGAAATTAATTCCGGACAATTTGCGGAGGGCGGGAAATTATTTTCATTTATCCATACCAATGTTACCAATACCATTATTGGGGTTTTATTCCTGGTAGGAGCTTTGCTTACAGCATTTTCCAGGGAAAAGCAGGAAGATGAATATATTGAAAAGCTGCGATTGTCGTCACTGCTTTGGGCTGTATGGGTTAATTACCTCTTGCTGTTGTTGGCCTTTATTTTTGTTTATGGTTTTGCTTTTCTGAATGTGATGATCTATAACATGTTTACCATACTCATCATTTTCATCGCCCGCTTCAATTATATATTATTTCAAAACAGAAAAGGAGTGACTGATGAAAAATAGTATTAAAGTTGAACGGGCCATTAAAAATATTACCCAGGAAGAATTGGCCAATATGGTATCGGTCAGCCGGCAGACGATCAATGCCATGGAAGCCAATAAATACGTACCTTCTACGGTACTCGCCTTAAAAATTGCAAAGATTTTTGGTAAGCAGGTGGAGGAAATATTTATTCTTGAGACGGGGGATTAAAAAAAAGGAAGAAGCGAATAGTTTCGTTTCTTCTTTTTCTCCTGTGTTTACACTGTAATCAAGAAGTTTTTTTGTGTGCCATGGTTCGTGTCTTCACGAACCATCATTGAAATGTCGTTTTCCGGTTCGTGAGGACACGAACCGGGGCATCGGGATTAAAAAAAGGAAGAAGCGAATTTCTTCGTTTCTTCCTTTTCTTTGCGGTTATGTATTTAGATCTAATTCTTTATTTCCTGTTTGTTTTTACAGCTGCTTTTTTAGGAGCGGGTAATTTTATTTCTTCCGGGAATTTATTTTTATCATCAGGCGTGTTGGTCAGCATAAATTGAACAGACTCACCAAGGACCTGAATTTTGTTTGCATTGAATACCTGCATTTTATCAGCAGGTAAACGCAATGGATATTCACCGATCCCAACTTTTGCATCAAAGCCGGGGTTGAGTGCGTTGAAAGAAATAATATCCATGGATAGGTTTTTTGCCACGATCATGGAGTGATATTTTCCAGTGACCAGTTGCATTTCAGTGCCGGCTAATAACGACTCATCTATGGCCTGGTTTTCCAAACCAGGTAAATCTGCCGCTACTGTAGTGGTAACCCCACCCTGGCCTTCCATTATATAATGGGTGGCAATGAATTTTTTTACATGGTTCCGTGACTCTGCCGGCAGATAATATTGGAGTTTCCAAAAATCGCGGCTATTGCTTTTCCGGATGGCGCTTTCAACCCTGGCTGGCCCGCCATTGTAAGCGGCAATTACCAGAAGCCAGTCGCCTAATTGCTTATGCAAATCGCGCAGATATTTAGCGGCCGCATGGGTACTTTTATATAAATCCTTTCTGTCGTCCCGGGAACCGTTAATTTTTAATCCCATCAACCTGCCTGTTTCCGGCATAAATTGCCAGGGGCCAACCGCACCTTTATTTGAGGTGGCATATGATTTCATATTTGATTCGATAACGGCAAGGTATTTCAGCTCAGATGGCAGCTGGTAGCGGGTAAAAATATTATCGATCATCCGAAACTGGGCTCCGGAACTGCCCTTCATTTTTTCCAGCCTTTCTGTGTTTTCATCCAGGTAATCCTTCACAAATGCGATCGCCATTGGGTGGAGGTCAGAAATGGCGGATTCTTTTTTAATGATCGCGGGGCTGTAAAGTATATTAAGATCAGTTTTAGGGACAGCCCTGGAAACTGAATCAGGCTGAGACGAATTAATGGTTGCGATCACCAATTCTTTGAAAACCGGCAGGGAATCTGGCTGGTTTTGGTCCTGGGACATGGCAGGTAATGCTAAGGCCACGAGGGCATAGCTTAGGCCAATAATCCATTTTTTGAATTGTAAATCCATGATTTTCAATTTGTTGTTTTCAGGAGGACGGGAAGGTCGCTGAATCATGGAGATGAATCATACCAACCGTGGGGCATTTTACCCTAAGTTGTAATTCATAGATAACGGAGATGGGCTTGATAGGAGAATTGGAGCAAAGATAATTCTTCTAATCGGTTTGTCATAGCCTGTACTCCAAAAGGCATGCCATTAGTATGCTTTCCGACCGGAAAACTTATCCCCGGAATACCAGCCAGGTTGGCATAAACGGTAAAGATGTCAGCGAGGAACATTTCAATGGCATCATGGCTTTTTTCACCGAATTTGAAAGCTGTGGTGGGGGAGGTTGGAAGCAGGATTATATCGAAGTCATTGAAAATCAATTCAGTCTCCCGGCAAATTTTTTGCCTTACCTGTTGGGCCCGGGTAAAATATGCATCATAAAAACCGGTACTTAGCACAAAAGTGCCCAGCATGATGCGCCTTTTTACTTCCTTTCCGAAGCCTTCAGAACGGGTTTTTTTGTAAAAATCGTCCAGGTCATGGGTTGGTTCAGTAGTGCGGTGCCCAAATTTAACACCATCGTAACGGGAAAGGTTGGAACTGGCTTCAGCCGTTGTCAAAATATAATAGGCAGGCACGATATGGTCAAGGAAGTTTACATCGATACCTGTAACGGTATGCCCGTCTTCAGCTAACTTGCTTAAAAAGCTTTTAATACCGGTGGCTATTTGAGGATCAAGAGCCGGGTGGTCGATAGCCTGGTTGAAATAGGCGATCCTGTATTTTTTTTCTGATGCCAATGATTCGGAATATGCAGGAACTGAAGCATGGCTCACCGTACTGTCGTAATCATCCGGTCCGGCCATCACCTCCAGCATGAGAGCAATATCTTCCACCCTGGTTCCAAAAATGCCGATCTGGTCAAAAGATGAGGCATATGCGATCAACCCGTAACGGGATATCCTGCCATAACCGGGTTTTAATCCAATGATACCACAGAAATCGGCGGGCTGCCTCAC
>JAHEEX010000287.1 GCA_024640465.1 Sphingobacteriales bacterium
ATACCGTTATTTGCATATTGCAGGACCGTGATGGAATTCTATGGGTGGGTACAAATACAAAGGGCCTTAACCGGCTGGATCCCAAAACAGGGAAATTCACGCATTACCGCCATAACGCAAATGATCCTCAAAGTTTAAGTTATAACCATGTAAGGTATCTCTATGAAGATAAGAAAGGTATATTATGGATCGGCACCGGCAGTTCATTTAAAGCCGATCAAACAGATAAAAGCGGGGGACTGAATCGCCTGGATAAAGCCTCGGGGAAATTCACTGTTTACCTGAATAACCCAAAGGATCCCCATACGCTCATAGACAACAGGGTAAGGGCCATTTTCGAAGACAGCAAGGAAAATTTTTGGATAGGTACAGCTGGTGACGGCCTGCACACTATGGACAGGGAAAAAGGAACCTTTGAAAGACATCTCTATGATCCTGCCCATCCGGAAAAATTAAGTCGCCCCCCTTTGGGTAAGTTTTGGGATTACGCTGATGATCATATCACTTTTATTACAGAAGATATTAAAGGCGCCTTATGGTTAGGGACAATGCAGGCTGGTCTGATGCGCTATGATCCGGCCAGCAGGAAAATCACCCAGTACAAAAGTCAGAAAGAAGGTATTGGTACTTTCTCCGACTCATCTGCATGGCATGTATTTTCTTCTCGCGATGGGGTCATGTGGATGAGTATATTCGGGGGACTGGGACTGTACAGGTTTGATCCCACACACCAAAATATAGTTCATACAGAGTTGCAAAAAAAAGGAAAAATAAATGCATTCCTTGAAGAACCGGTCGATATGCAATATTTCGGAACTGACTCGGGGCTATTTCGGGTAAACAAAAAAAATAACCATACAGAACTTTTGATTCTTGACCCACAAAAACAGGGAATCAATAACAGCAAAGCAATACTATCTCTTTATAAAGACCGGAAAAACAGGGTTTGGGCAGGAACCGAAACAGGCCTTAGTTTAATGAACCCCGATAAGCAAAGTTTCACTGTATACAAAAATGATCCCAAGAATAGCAGCAGCCTGGGTTTTAACGTTGTCTTTAGCATATTTGAAGATGAACAATCCAATTTATGGGTGGGCACAGTAAATGGGCTGGACAAGATGGATGTTGAAAAAGGAACCTTTACACATTATAAGCCATTTCCCGAAGATACCATTCCGGGTGGCAAAAATTTTACGCCCACGATCCTTGGAGACAGCAGGCAAAATTTATGGATCGGCAATTATAACCAGGGGGGAGTGCATATTTTAAACCGGAAGACCGGCGGTTTCAGGAATTATCTTAAAGGCCACTCTATTCTGGAAATACTGGAAGACGGCAACGGCAAAATCTGGGCGGGGGCAGAAGATGGCCTGTATTATTACAATAGCGGTGTGGACAGTTTCACCCAATTCAATGACCCTTCCACCGGGTTAAATATTGCTACACATGAAATGTTGGAAGACAATGACAAAAATCTATGGATCGTTTCAACTAATGGCATTTACAGGATTAATACTAAGCTGAATGAAGTCTCTAAATTCGGAAAAGATTTTGGAATTAACGGTAGTACATTAAATTATAAATCCGCTTATAAAAATGCTGATTGGGAACTTTTTTTCGGTACAGCAACGGGCTATTATTCCCTTCATCCGGATAAGATCAGCAGTAACCCTATACCGCCGGAAATAGTTTTAACAGGGTTCAGGATTGGGGATCAGCAGGTAAAACCGGGAAACAGCAGTGCATTAAAGGAAAACCTCCTGCTGGCAAAGCAAATTAAGCTGGGCTATAACCAGGATGTGTTTTCATTCCTTTTCAATGTGGTCCATTTTAGTAACCCCGATGCGAACCGGGCCATGTATATGCTCGAAAATTATGATCAAAACTGGCGGCCTGCAGGTTCTGAGCGTACTGCCTATTACTACAATATTCCGCCGGGAGAGTATAGGTTTCGTATAAAAGCTGCAAGCAGTAATGGCGTATGGGCGGAAAAATTCATTGATGTAATCATAACCCCGCCATGGTGGCGCAGCTGGTGGGCCTATACCTTGTATGGTTTGCTCCTGGTTGGCATTGCATTTTCCATACACCGGACCTTAAAACAGCGGGTGATCGTTGCCGAAAGAGAGCGCACAAGGGTCCGGGAATTGGCCCAGGCGAAAGAGATTGAAAAAGCATACCACGAATTGAAAACCACGCAGGCCCAACTCATTCAATCCGAAAAAATGGCCTCATTGGGAGAACTCACCGCCGGTATCGCCCATGAAATTCAGAACCCGTTGAACTTCATTAATAATTTCTCGGAAGTAAATAAAGAATTATTGGTTGAGATGAACGATGAAATTGACAAGCAACATTATGATGAAGTAAAAAATATTGCAAAAGACGTAATCGATAACCAGGAAAAAATCAATCACCACGGCAAACGTGCTGATGCCATTGTAAAAGGCATGCTGCAGCACAGCCAGAGCAGCATAGGGGCAAAAGAACCAACCGATATCAATGCATTGGCAGATGAATACCTGGGGCTGGCTTACCATGGACTGAGGGCTAAGGACAAAAGTTTCAATGCCACCATTAAAACTGATTTTGATTTGTCTCTTGGACAAATAAATATAATACCACAGGATATCGGCCGGGTATTGCTTAACCTCTACAATAATGCTTTTTATGCGGTGGCGGAAAAACAAAAACTATCTGGTGATGGGTATAAACCAACCGTTTCTGTGCATACAAAAAAAATAAATGGCGAAGTGGAAATAAGTGTTTCGGACAATGGTAACGGAATCCCGGAGAAAGTAATGGACAAGGTCTTCCAGCCTTTTTTCACCACAAAGCCAACAGGGCAGGGAACTGGACTTGGTTTGTCTTTATCCTATGATATCATTAAAGCCCATCACGGCAAGATCAAAATCAACAATTCACCGGGTGAGGGTGCTGAGTTTATCATCAATTTGCCCATTTAAAAGAGCCTGAGACTACTGGCAATGAAGCGACAGACAGGCTCTTAAATATAAGTACGGCAAACGCATATGCTCTGTCCGGCCGAAATGAAACAATGGCTGATCTTTTGCTGACAAAAACTAAATAAAACGGTAAAGGTCCATGCAGGAGAATTGAAAGTGGAATACAGGGAGGCAACTATGCCTAATTTAATTAATCAATTTCCAACTAAATGAATTTAATGAAAGTATTTCCAATAATCATATTGTTGTTTTTGTTGCCGGTTTTTTCAAATGCGCAGCAATTCCCTTTTTGGGAAGAATGGAATAACACACAGGTAGATAGCTTGAAATTGTTTAACATTAATTCCACCAACGATACGGTAAGATTGGGCGTATTAAGAAGTATTGGCATTTACTACAGTGAAATAAACATAGATAGTGGGCTTTATTACAACCAACAACAGGTAGCATTGGCCAGGAAATTGAAACTAAAATTATGGGAAGCCGATGCACTGGATGGTATCGGGTATATGTTATCATTAAGAAAAGATTATCCAAGATCGCTGCAGGCATTTTTAGCAGCAATAAAAATTGCCGAAGACAAGGAAACTGAAAAAAATATCTGGCAGGTGTCAAGATTTTCAACTACTGAAAACCCTGCGTTTGCCCGGCTGACTGTATTGGCTTTTTGCCACCTTGACTTAGCGCGTTTATATGGCTTCACAGGTAACATTGAGAAACAATTATATAACTGTTTTGAAGCACTGAAAAACGCAGAAATCGTTGGTGATCCGGCAAATTTATCTAATATCTATTCTAATTTAGGAAGGACCTATGGGGAACTGA
>JAHEEX010000122.1 GCA_024640465.1 Sphingobacteriales bacterium
AAATCTCTTCCTCTTTTCCAAAAGCAATGCATTGAAGGTATTACTGCCAATGAAGATGTGCTGAAGCGCAATATAGAACGCAGTGTTGGTATTGTAACTGCGTTGAACCCTGTGCTTGGATATGAAAAAACAACAGAGCTGGCGAAAGAAGCGCTGCAATCGGGAAAAGGTATTCTTGAGCTTATACGTGAAAAGAAATTACTCACAGAAGATCAGATTAAAAAACTACTGGACCCCTCTGCCATGACAGGACAGAAATAACAATCAATAACTTCTAAAGTAGATAGAACATGAAAACAATTAAGCTCATTTTTAGGAAGACACTTACAAGCCTTTTGCTTTTCATAAGCGTATTTGTAATTGCGCAAAATAAGCAATTGCCTAATGTAACCATCCTGGCAACAGGAGGAACCATTGCAGGTGCAGCTGCTTCGGGCACACAGGCAGGTTATACTTCTGGCCAGGTAACCATTGATGCCATGATAAATGCCGTGCCGGGGATCACCAAACTCGCCACCATTAAAGGGGAACAGATATCCAATGTTGGTTCCCAGGACATGTCTTTTGAGATAATGCTCAAACTGGCAAGGAGAATCAATGAATTGGCCGCCAGTAGGGCAGTGGATGGGATAGTGATCACCCACGGTACTGATACCATGGAAGAAACTGCTTATTTTCTGAACCTTGTGGTTAAAACAGATATGCCGGTTGTATTGGTTGGATCCATGCGCCCTTCCACAGCAGTAAGTGCCGATGGTCCGCTCAACCTCTATAATGCTGTTGCTGTAGCAGGCGACCCTAACGCCAAAGGCCGGGGTGTTGTTTTAGTAATGAACGACTGGATACACTCTGCACAGACCCTGACTAAAGTAAGTACTACAGCTGTCCAGACTTTTATGTCGCCCATTCGCGGACTGATAGGAACAAGTGCTTATGGTGTAAATGATTTTTACCGTTACCCTGATCAGAAGTTTGGTCTTAAATCAGAATTTTCTGTAGAAGGTGTCACAAAGCTACCAAGAGTGGATATTATCTATGCTGATGTGGACATGCCCGCAGATTTAATTGATGCATCTGTAGAACGCGGAGCAAAAGGAATTGTGATCGCAGGGGTTGGAAATGGCAACATGCCAAAGGCTGCATTGGATGCATGTGCCCGTGCCAGTAAAAAAGGGGTGGTGGTTGTGAGAAGTACAAGGGTTGCTACAGGTACGGTAGGACGTAATGTGGAATGCAATGATGATGAACTTGGCCTGGTGGCTTCATATAATCTCAATCCGCAAAAATCCAGGGTTTTGCTTTCTGTTACATTATTGAAGTCAAGAAGTTTGGCTGAGGTTCAAAAAATATTCCTGGATTATTGATTTCCTTGATTTACCATAAAGAAAAAAGGACGCCATATTAGCGTCCTTTTTTCTTTATGGCTTTGGTTATTTATTTGATATAAAAACCATCCTTTTTCATTTGCTCACTTACCGCATCTGCAATTTCACCTATGGTTTTATCCATTTTGGATGGGTTCACTGTTTTGGTGGTACCAGTCCACAATAATTTATTGGGGGTTATGGAGTACACGGCAGTTTCAACAAAGTAATTTTTATCTTCCTGGTAGTAGCCCGGTGTGCTATACATGCCTGCACCATAGCCATAATACCTGCCATAACCTCCATAGTAACCGGTAGTTGTTCCTGGCACATAGGAAGTTTCTTTTTCAATATCAGCCAGGCGTACCATTAAAATATGGGTAAATCCACCCTGTGTAAGTTTCTGTTCAAGCGCATCCTCGTTGGCTCCCTTCAACATTTCAGATGTGATAATGGTATAGGAAGCTACACCTTTACCGTTAAGCCTTTTTACCAGGTTGTCTTCTACGATCCTGCGGGATGACTCATCTTTTACCAATCCCAAAATGAGTACTTTCTGATTGCCCGAAGCAGATACTACGGCACCAGGTTCATGCCATGATTTAACCATTTCTGTGGAAGGGCCGCAGGCCACCATTCCGCTTAAACCCAGGACAAATAAAAACTTTTTCATGGAATTTTATTTTTTTGAATGTTTAAAAACTATTTAATCTGTAAGTATGTACCAATCATTTTTTATACAAATGTCATACATTTTTTTGTTGATCGATCTGCTAAATCATTTAAAAATCTTCTACTAATATACCGTTTTTTGGACTCTTAAAGCTCCAGGAGTTTCTTTATCGAATTAAAAATAATAAGCACGCCTAACGCCACCTGAACAACACCGAGGATCGCCCCCAATATGGCAAGCACAAACATCAGGGGCTTGAATATTTTCCGGGTAATAAGCATTACAGCCAGGTTCAACAGCATGATTCCCAAAACTATTGCGCCAACAATTAGCTTCGTATTAAGGTCAGGGCTAAGGGCAAGAAACACGATAACAGCGGCAATGCCATATGGCGTTACAATTGTTGGGAAAGCAAGTGGGCTCATTGCCATATTAAGCGTAGGAGCAGGAACATTCTCATCATGTTTTTCAAGCGTCCCAAATTGTTTAATGACATTTAACAGCGCTACCAGGAATAGGATGATACCACCGGACATAGACAAAACGGGTACCGGGATACCATATTTACTCAGGATATTCTCACCCAGGATGGCCGCTAACAGGAGGGCGATACTGGAAAAAAGAATGGCACGGATGGCGATCTGGCGGGTAAGTTCCGGCGTCGCATTGCTGGTCATTTTGGCAAAAGGAGCAATGATCTTAAATGGACCGAGCATCAGGAAAAGAAAAGTGAATATCTGCATTTTGAGTGGCATAGTCTGACAGTTTAATTAGTTTTCAAAAACGTGTATAAAAAGAAATGAGTTGTTTACATATTTTTTTCGGGCTTTTTGGGCATTTTTTTTAAAAGGGCCATATGCATACAGTTATAATGTGCCTATACCACTCACCTGGAATATGATGCCCAGGAAAATAATGAGTCCAAAGAGCGTAACCATAACGGCCATCCATAATGTATATCTCTTGCGCCTGACGCTGTATCGCTCCCTCAAACCTTTTATGGTATTGTTATTTTCAAGTATACCAAAAACCAAAGAAAGTATACCCATGCCAATCATATACAATCCAACAATTTTAGGACTCGAAATGCCATGGATATCCTTGCCCGTTGCAATAAGCTGCTCCCGGGAATAATCCAGGAATTTGTAGATGGTAAATCCAAAACTGATCAGGGAAAGTGCTGTACGCACCCAGGCCATCAGCGACCTGTCTGCAGCCATCACAGTACGGTCAACCGCCATGGCTGTGCTGTCTTTTTCAGGATTCTGTATGTCGCTCATTTCAGTTTTTTTTCTTTTATTACTTTTTAACCTTAGCGTTTTGTTCAAAACTTCTATTACCAATGCTTTGTCAGCAGCATATGTTCCGGAGTGAGTTTATACGTCCAGGGACATCCGGAATTCTCCAGGCCATTTGCGGGTTGCCTGCAAAAAGATATTCTTACGGAGTACATACATCATTGATCTTAATTTTTTCAGAATCAGCCTTCCATTGTTCATATGCTTCTTTTGCTGTTATATATAACTTTGGAATTGTTTGTTTTTCTTTGTGTTACATTTTTCCTTGTTCATGCATTTAGACAATGATTAATCAATTTATAAGTTGGCATTAATAAATATTAATAATCATACTTAACGTCCTTTAAATACCGGTTTTCGTTTTTCATTCCATGCAAGCGTACCTTCGACCCTGTCTTCAGTGCCTGTCAGTCGGTTATACGCCTCAACTTCAAAACGAAGTGCAGTGCGTACATCCATCTGCAAACCCTCGTGGATCGCTTTCTTTGCCTGACGCACGGCTAATGGCGCATTTGCCGCTATTCGTTCAGCTATGGCAAAAGCAGCCGGCATTAAATCCTTTGCGCTAAAAATGCGATTGAAGATGCCCCATGCCAGCGCTTCTGCAGCACCAAATGCAGCTCCGGATAAAATGATTTCATTGGCTCGACGCTCACCAACAATACGAGGCAATGTAGTAGTGCCACCCACACCCGGAAGGATGCCAATCATCACTTCGGGAAACCATAATTTGGCTTTATCCACCCCGTATGCAAAATCAGCTGCAAGTACCATTTCCAGTCCTCCGCCAAAGGCTTTGCCATTAACTGCAGCAATCACGGGCACCGGACATTCCATCATAGTCCATAAAGCCTGTTCGAATATTTCGTGTTGATGGCGCCAGTCATATTCTGACATACCTTTTCGTTGTTTCATATCTCCTCCTCCGCAAAATGCATCTTCTCCTGCACCCGTTAAAATCACACAGCGAAGCCCGTCATGATTACGCACAAAATCTGTCCATACAGAGAGCAGTTCCAGGCCCATTGCTGTGTTGACAGCGTTAGCTGCTTCAGGGCGGTTTAATGTTACTACAACTATTCCGTTGTCACGTCTGTCTACTAAGAGGGTTGAAAAGACTGGCTGTTTATTTTCAAATATCATACATCCCTTATTTTATTATCCATTCTTTCAAATCCAGGTCACTTCAGGTAGTTTTCGTTTAGGTACACGCAAGAACGTCTCAGCAGGATAACCTAGCAGGATTGTTCCATGAGACACTATGCCTTCCGGCAACCCAAGTAGTTCTGTTAAAGGAGGGTACATTTGAGCGGCTGTATTGATACCACCACTCCAACTGCTGCCAAGGCCAAGGGCATGCGCAGCCAGTTGAGCATAGGCCATGGCGATGGTTGTCCCTTGAGGTGCAGTGCGTTCGTTCTTAGGAGCCCATGCCTGTATGAAGCATGGTGCGCCACGGGAAATTTGATCCTCGCCTTCGTCCCATGCAGTGGTGAAAACCTCAAGTTTGGCTTCTTTATACATTGCCGGATTCGACTCCTTCACGCTCTTCATCCATTCAATGGACATTTGGGCCACACGATGAACTTTTACAGGATCACTGATTATTACCCAACGCAGGGTTTTGCCTTGACGGTTACCTCCCCATGGAGCAAAACGAGCTACGTCCAATACTTGCAGTATCTTTTCCTTTTCAACAGGCTTATTAATATAGACACGTGTCGATCGCCTTGAGACCAGAAACTGCCTTGCTTCTTCCCATTTCGGTATAAGGTGAATATCAATTGGATCGCAATCCTCAGGTCCCATTACTCGTTGATGCATCGCTTCGGTAGGGCAAACGGCCACGCAATGACCGCAATCAATACAGAGATCCGATGCATTCCCGATGGGAACGGGGAACTCCTTCTTTGTGATCAAACCAGCCGGACAAGTGCGGATGCAATTGCCACAGGTAATGCATAAACTTTCATCTACTTTGATGATGCTATCCAGCTTAAATGTTTTACTCATTATTATTAAATGATGTGTTTTTTAAATCTTCCATTTTTTTGTAATTATGTGCCATATTCGAGTGTAGGCAGTAAAAGCCGCCAGGGGCTGAGCTCATTGGTCCATGGACATCCGGCATTTTTCCAGCCGTTCATCATCCTTTGTCCTTTAAATACACTGTCTTCATCTGTAACTATATCCCCCTCCATGCCATCAACAATCTGGTAAACCTGCTTAAATCCTGCTTCGGCGAGCATGTTAACAGCAATGGCACTTCTCCCGCCCGACCTGCACATGATCATCAGCGTATCATCTTCATCGGCAATCTCTTTGACCCGGTTAACAAAATCAATTTTTGGTAAAAGAGGGTACTGTTTTTTTTCGTTATCCCATACAAATGATTGCACTGCAACTGGTATTTTCCACGCCATAGGAGGAAATCCAACAAACAGGAATTCTTCCTGAGTGCGGACGTCAATGATCTTAATTTTCTCAGGCGATGATTTCCATTTCTCGTATGCTTCCTTAGCGGTCACATAAAGCCCGGGCACTGTCTTCTTCCCGGGAGGGATATTTGCATCCTGCACATACATAAATCTTTCAGTTAAATGCTGGCTGAATCTTACCTCATTTCTATATTCCAGTATTTCAAAGGGAGTGTTACGAAGTTTAAAATCACGCGATGCGAAATTGGTTTCAACAACCAGATTTCGCATCGCGGAATTATTTTACCCGGTTCCGGATGAATTCAAATAATCTGCCTGATGTAAGAAAGAAAGTATTGAATTACTGACTTAATTGCTCAAACAGTAATCGTAAAAAAGATCAACTACCCAATTCGCTTTGAGGAATTCAGTAATTGAGTAGCTTCTGGAAGTTTACTCCCGCTGGCTATCTTCCATTTTTCTTCAAGCAGTTCTTTTGCTGCCTGCTCCAGGAACTCCGGTGCAGCCCACTTGTGTACATCAAAGTCATTTTTGATGTATCCGTTTTTGAGCATAAAGTCTTTGCCGATTTCAACACAGACCAGGTTTTGTGGTGATAGGTTCGGAACCATATCTACAAGTTTGATGCCTTCGTATGTATCTTCAACATCACGGTAGTAAGTCTGTTTGTCGAGAATAACAGCAGCTGCATGTTTATGCTCGTTGGCCCATCGTCCTACCTTGATCATTCCTTTCATGAATGCAATTACCAACTCGGGATGTTCTTTCGCCATAACATCAGTACAAGTGATAGCCGCCGGTACATTGGCCACCTGCAATGTCCAGTCAGGGTACCTCGACAGGTCTTCAATGGACTTAAACTTACCTGTAGTTTCCGAGAGCACACTCAAAACTTTACTTTGACTATACATGGCATCAATCACCCCTTTTTCCAGCGCAGACTCAAGCGGACGGAAAGCCAGGTCGTGTTTATGATCACGCTTTAGCCATAATTCTGAAGCATTATCAATGACTGTGCTTACCATTTCGGGACTATTGTACCAGTCGTCGGCATATGGGAATTCCACTATCTCAACATCTTTCATGGTCATACCATTCATTCTCAGCATCAACTCAATACCCTGATGTTCCTGAATTCGCCACCAGTCATTTTTAATCTGGTTCATACTTTTTGATAAGCCAATCTTTTTTCCTTTCAAATCGCTCATGCGGTAAATATTATCCCTTGAGCGAACCATCATTACACCGCCTTCATATACCTGTGTCAAGCCAAGCAACCGGGTTCTGCGGATATCGGCATGCACATTTATCGGCGGAAAAAGACCACCGAAGCGAATCAAATTATCCTGATTGTGGATGTAGTGCGGATACCAGTCCGTTAAAGGTGTAGAGCGAATAAAACCATATTTTACCCCGATCTTTTTATACTCCTCACGGGTCCAGCCCAGTTCCTGGTCCACATTACTGGCAGATACCAGTGGACAATTGGTATAATACACCTCTTTCCAATTCAATGGTACGACACTTAATTTTGTATTTTTTAAAGTAGTTGCCACTATTGGTTTTGAAGCTTTTCCTGGTGAAGGTGTTTTGGGATTATTGTTTTTTTTCATTGTAGTAACCATAATATTCTTTTTATAAGGTTTTACATGTATTAACCAATACAAATGTCAATCAGGAATTTCTGTGAATAAATGACCAATATCAGTTACTGACTGGTTTAGGGAAATTACTCAATGGTAGGTAGGGAAGGATGCCATCATGGTTTTTTGGGAGTTGTAATCATAAGATGTGTGGTTCCTGCCTCTGGCCTCCTGAAAGTTGAAAGTTGAAAGTGGAAAATCGAAAGTGAAATACAGTAACCGCAAGGGCGCTGAGCGTCATTCCCAGACCTGATGCTTAATCGAATGAGTAGGGTAAATTACCTGAAAACCTTTCCACCGACGTTTCCGGAGTACGCAGTAATATACTTCAGGTCAAAAAACACTTGCCGCGCAACACCAGCTTCGTGAGATTCCTCCTTCGTCGGAATTCCGACGAAAGGCGGAATCTATTACAATATCTGATTGAAAGATTTTATTATTTCAACCTGATCAATCTAAATGAATTGTGATTGAATGTTATTCTGGCTCCAATGTTTATATAAATGATTCAGTGAAAACTCCAACTTGAATATCTTTCAAAGAATCCCTTTTTCCATTAACTCAATCACGAGTTCGTGCGTAAAAGATTTATTTGACTTTTTAAGTAAATTCCTGCGATGGGTATTTACTGTATGTGTGCTTAGAAAAAGTTTTTCCGCAATCTTATCACTACACATTCCCAGTGCCAAAAGTTGAAGTATCTCAAATTCCCTTTCGGAAAAGGTATACCCGTTGTCTAATAAAGATTCGTCGGGAACTCGGAATACCGAAGCATCATTTCCTATATAGTGGTGGTATAAGTGTTTGGGAATTTGCAGATCAGAAATGTCTGTATGTACAAAAAGCACAAATACGGTTTCGTGAGGAATTTTCGAATAGAAAATGTATCCCTGGAACAAAATATGTAAAGGTTTGCCGTCTTTTCCGATAAGGTAAAAAGGAATGGAATAAAAAACGGGGCCATTTTTTTGTTCAAGCAGATCTGTACCAGTTTTAAAAAGCCTGAGCCGGGAGAGGTTCATTCGATGTAAATCCGAAGGGTGGGTTGCCTTGTATAAATTTCCAGGATCTAAAGTTTCAGGATAAATTCCGATCATATCCTCGCACATATTACTGGTGAAAAGGATCCTGATATGAATCAGATCTCCGATATAAAAGAATTGCTTCCTGGCGCGCAAAGTTGACTCCATGTCAACCATAAAGGGATCATCTCTGTTGATATTTAAAAATCCCTGGTCAATATATTTATCAATGAATTGCTGGAAAATGATATAGTCATTGTGCAAATGCATAAACAAAAAGTATGCTGATTCTTTATTTGAGTAGTATGCTAATATACATGTATTTGAGGATATTCCTTTTTAAGTTGAGCATTACCTGACTATGAGCTTATTGTGGATTGCGCATAGATTACTGTAAGTGAAGGATAGTCAAGTGTTAGTGGTTTGTCTTAAAATGAAGTAACTTAAGATGCAATTCAGCATGCGGCATCATAATCCTATAGACAAAATTCACCTATTCATGACCGGTTGAATCTATTTTGTATAAATATAATCAGCCAAAACATATAGGTAAGGAGTATGTAAAATGAAGTGGCCAGAGAAATTTACCAGGACTTGGTGACGATTTCTGCAAATAAGAACCTCAACGCAAAACAGGAGTCAGGCCGGTTATCGTTTTATAATGCAGTCCTTGGTTTTCGAAATAGAAAAAACCGGCTGCCAAATTCTGCATTCCATTGATATCGTCCGATGAAATCCCCAAAAATACCTGCGCCTGCCTGGGCCCAGATGTGAAAAATAGGTGATTGGGCATGTACAACCCTTCCCTTGATATTCAGTGACAGCCCACCATTTTCATAATCTGCAAACCAGTCGGTAGAAAATGCTGTCCAGATTTTTTTCGTGTGCGGAAGAAGGAGTATTGCCTGTATTTTTGAATAGTTGAGTTGATTCCTGTTTTCATCGCCACTGATTGAATTGACCTGTTGAAAGGTAAATGCCAGGATCGTTTTTTTCTCATTCAATATTTTGCTGTAAGTAATCATCGGTATAACAAGGTTTTTCCCCGTTCCAAGTAGTGGAGATTCTGCCGTATTCAGGCTGAATTCAACGGATAGAGTCAACGCTGATTTTGGGGATTCATAAATGCGGTAACCCAATAGCCGAAAAGAAATATCACCTATGCCTGCTTTCTTATATCCTTCCGTTGATTCTTTGCTATTGTAAACGTAGGGGATGTCGAACCGGGTGGTTAAGCGCTTGCCGATCTTAATATTGGTCCTCAGAATAGTCTGGTTAATGTAAAAGCCTTCATCATGATGCTGTAATTCGTTAAATAACTCTATCCGTGTAAAAAATTTCGAAGGGTCATCGGCAGATGCAGTTTGGCTTTCTGCCTTAATTGTTTCTGAAGAAGTTTGCGCGTTGGAGGTTTTGACCAAATGTGCCAGTATCAATATCAGTATTAAATACCTGTTCAATGGATTTATTTTTCAGTTAAATTCTTTTCATACTAATTAGTTAAGATGAAAGAGGCCTGGACAGACTCCACTATTCAAGATAAAAATTATACGGTTTTCTCCAATACCATCAATTCCAGTTCCCGCAAATGCTTACCCGTCATCGGATCTTCCGGAAATGGTTTCCTTTCCCCGGTATCAACATAACCATGGCGCTTATACCAATCAATGAGTTCTGAACGATCTGTTATAACGGTCATATAAATCGATTTCATTTGCTGATACCTGGCATATTCTTCTGCTGCTTTCAGTAATTTTTTTCCACTTCCTTTCCCTTGTAGTCCTGGAGAGATGCTCAACATACCCAGGTATAATTTGTTGCCATGATGTTGGAGATTCATTGTGCCAATGATTTCTTCCTGTTCATTTTCAAGGACAAGCATCACACTGCCGGGCATCAGCAGGATTTCTGTGAGCATGCTTTCATTGGCCCTGGTTTCTCCGTCAATGAGATGGGCTTCCGTGGTCCATCCCTGTTTAGATGCTTCACCACGGTAGGCGCTGTTAAGTACCTGCGAGATCAGGGCTACATCCTGTAAATTGGCGATACGGATTCCTGGATCAAAAAAGGGTGCCATAATTATTTATGTTGAAATGATCACCATAAGAACAAATCAGAAAGTATTTCAATATAAGTATAATATTCATTTTACCAATTTCTTACCAATCACTGTTTTTATCTCCCGGATTGATACTCCAAAGCGAACTATTTTGATCTAGATTTCAGATCAAGTTAATAGACCGGCCTGATGAAAGCCATTTTTTCAGCAATTACAAGATTCAGTTGGCCTGACTAAATGTCGGCAGACA
>JAHEEX010000288.1 GCA_024640465.1 Sphingobacteriales bacterium
TGGGAAGGGATGAAACCATTGGCCGGATCAAAGCGGCCTTAGAAGTTTTCTGATGCTATCTTCATAATGGTTCATCATGATCAAGCCAAACCATATCATCATTGGAATTGCGATTGTAAAATTTCTGGTGTCATTTGTCTTGATACACCCGATCTATGAATTACACCGGGATGAATATTTGTACCTGGCTGAGTCAGACCACCTTTCCTGGGGTTATCTTGAAGCCCCTCCTCTATTGTCGGTGTTGGGCTACCTGTCAAAACTCTTTGGTAATTCAATCGGCGCTGTTCGGTTTTGGGGTGCGCTTTTTGGTGCGATGAATATTATCCTGATCGGTAAGATGGTTGAATCCCTGGGTGGTAAATCATTTGCCAGTTTAATGGCTTGTCTTGCCTTTTTGGTGGGAGGCTATCTCCGGATGAATATTTTATTTCAGCCCAATTTCCTGGAAGTCTTTTTTTGGACATTGAGTTTATATTTTCTCATCCGACTCCTACAAACCAACAAACCTAAGTACCTATATCTCCTGGCTATCGCACTGGCTTTTGCTTTTTATTCAAAGTATTCCATGATATTCCTGTTCACGGGTATTATGATGGCATTCCTGCTAACATCACTCAGAAAGTGGTTTGTAATATCTCACCTGTATTTTGCAGGTCTGCTTTTTTTAGTTCTGGCGGCACCCAACATCTACTGGCAAATAGCGCACAATTTTCCGGTAATGACCCACATGAAATTGCTAAACGATCTGTTACTGGTTCACGTTAGTCGTAAACAATTTCTGATCGAACAGGTGCTTTTTAACATGTCGGCACTCTTTGTCTGGGTTAGTGGATTGATTTTTTTGTTTAAAGATACCACCGGAAAAAAATACATGGCTATCGTTATAATATATTTTACAACTATTGCCGGGCTGCTGTATTTTAATGGTAAGGGCTATTATAGTATGGGACTTTATCCAACCCTCTTTGCATTCGGAGGCGTAGCACTTGAAAAGTGGACTGCGAATAATACTTCAATAAACAGGGTTTTTCGGGTATTCATGCCTGCTATTATGCTTCTCTTGTTAATACCCATCTTTCCGGCATTAGTTCCCGTGGATATACCCCAAAAACTGGAAAAAAATTACCGGGCTACCGGCATGGATAAAACAGGCATTCTACAATGGGAAAACAATGATATACATGCCATCCCGCAGGATTTTGCCGATATGCTGGGCTGGAAAGAAATGGCAGAAAAAACAGCCCAGGCGTATAAATTACTCCCCGAACAGGTAAGAAAAGAAACCATCATCTTTGCGGACAATTATGGCCAGGCTGGTGCATTGAATTTCTACCGTAAAGGACTGGGGCTACCTGAAATTTTCAGCGACAATGCCAGTTTCCTATATTGGCTGCCTACCCGCTTCCCTTACCGGCATGTACTATTGCTCGATTTTAAACCAAGAGATACAGCTGATATGGTTTTCAAACATTTCGAATCATATACAGTCCTTGATTCCTTAACCCGGGAATATGCCAGGGAAAAAGGATTGTTGATCATGCTATACCGGAATGGGGATGATTCTTTACAGTCTGTGGCTTCAGAAGCGATCCGTGCACAAAAGGCAATGTACCGGATGCAATGATTTTCTGTTTACCTTTATTGAAAGAAAAGTATCATCATGTCAGCGAACAGGCCAATACGTGTTTTAGTTGCCAAGGTAGGGCTCGACGGACACGATCGTGGTGCTAAAGTTATTGCAGCAGCACTACGGGATGCAGGAATGGAAGTAATATATTCCGGGTTAAGGCAGACTCCCGAAATGGTTGTTAATGCTGCATTGCAGGAAGATGTGGATGCCATTGGCATCAGCATTTTATCTGGTGCCCATATGACCGTTTTCCCAAAAGTCATGCAATTGATGAAAGAAAAAAAGATGGACGATGTACTGCTGACCGGCGGGGGAATCATCCCGGAAAACGATATGACGGAATTACATAAAATGGGTGTTGGGCACCTCTTTGCACCGGGCACACTTACATCCGAAATTGCAGATTATATCCGGAATTGGGTCAAAGAAAACCGGGCATTTTAAAACACCTTGCGTTCTTCTCTTCTTTGCGGTTAAACTTTTAAATCTATAATGATGGCTTATCAAACAATATTTACAGAATTATCAGAAGGCATACTCACCGTAACGATCAACCGACCGGATAAGCTCAATGCATTAAATCAACAGGTACTCGAAGAACTAAACCAGATTTTAGATACCATATACACAGACAATTCGATTAAAGGGGTGATCTTAACCGGCAGCGGTCCCAAAGCTTTTGTGGCAGGCGCAGATATTTCAGGATTTCTTTCTGTGTCTTCTGCAGAAGGATCGGTACTGGCAAAAAAAGGGCAGGACATTTTTTTCCGGATTGAAAATTGCCCCAAACCTTTTGTGGCAGCAGTCAATGGATTTGCCCTGGGAGGCGGATGCGAACTTGCCATGAGTTGTCATTACCGTATTGCATCAGAAAATGCCAAATTCGGACAACCCGAAGTAAACCTGGGTCTCATACCCGGATATGGGGGCACACAACGCCTTACCCAACTTGTTGGCAAAGGCCGTGCGATGGAACTGATGATGACAGCCGATATGATTGACGCAGCAATTGCCCATCAAATGGGCCTGGTAAACCATGTCGTTCCCAGCGAAGAGCTTATTATCTTCACACGCAAATCGCTGGAAAAGATCCTCAGTAAATCCCCGGTAGCCATTGGCAAAGTTATAGCAGCGGTTAATGCCGCATTTGATCATACCAAAAACGGATTCAATGAAGAGATAAAACTTTTCGGCGAATGTTTTGGCACTGATGATATGAAGGAAGGGGTTACGGCATTCCTGGAAAAACGAAAAGCTACATTTTCAGGAAAATAAGCAGAAAACAAAGCATAGTTTGGTTAGTTGAGGTTAATTTCGGGCTCCCGATTAAATACATTTATTCTTTAAAATCAGCATATGGAATACAGAATTGAAAAAGATACAATGGGCGAGGTTAAAGTGCCTGCCAACGCTTATTATGGAGCGCAAACGCAAAGAAGTATTGATAATTTCAAGATTGCACAGGATATAAACCGGATGCCTAAAGAGATCATCCGTGCATTTGCATTCCTTAAAAAAGCAGCAGCCATTACAAATTTTGAAGCCGGCGTTTTACCAAAAGAAAAAATGGAACTTATTGGCATGGTCTGCGAGGAGATCATAGATGAAAAACTCAATGATTTTTTTCCTTTGGTTGTATGGCAAACTGGCAGCGGTACACAAAGCAACATGAATGTCAATGAAGTGATCGCTTACCGGGGTCATGTGCTGAAAGGCGGCAGCCTCACGGACAAGGATAAATTCCTGCATCCTAATGATGATGTAAATAAATCACAATCCTCTAACGATACTTTTCCAACGGCCATGCATATTGCCGCTTTTGAAATGCTTATGCATACCACCCTTCCAGGGCTGGAAAAACTGCGCAATACCCTTGCTGAAAAAAGCAAGGCATTTAAGAAAGTGGTGAAGATAGGCCGCACACATTTTATGGACGCTACACCATTGACACTTGGGCAGGAATTCAGCGGTTACGTATCACAGTTAGATCATGGGATAAAAGCCATCCGCAATACCCTGCCGCACCTTTCAGAACTGGCACTGGGTGGCACAGCAGTAGGTACCGGGATAAATACACCTGACGGGTATGCCGAAAATGTTGCCGGGCATATCGCCAGGCTTACCGGCCTTCCTTTTATTACCGCGG
>JAHEEX010000018.1 GCA_024640465.1 Sphingobacteriales bacterium
CATCCGGGTAAATAGTACCCTGGCCAAGCAGGCTGATATCCTTTAATTGTTTGGCTTCGCGATCAAATACTTCAATAAATGTAGAGCCGATGATCTTTCTCTTTTCTTCCGGGCTTGTTTTGCCAGCAAGTTTGGTGTAAAAATGTTCACGTGCATCAACGCCTTTAACATTCAATGCCAGTTGCCCGTATGTATCGATGACCTGTTGGAATTCATTTTTGCGCAATAATCCGTTGTCTACAAAAATACCAAAGAGCCGATCGCCTATTGCCCTGTGAATGAGTGTTGCTGCCACTGTGGAATCAACACCGCCACTAAGCGCCATCACTACTTTTCTGTCTCCGATCTGCTCTTTTAAGGCATTGACAGTATCTGTGATAAAATGCGCGGGTGTCCAGTCGCCGCTACAACCACAGATCTCAATAAGGAAATTTTTCAGGATCCTTTTCCCCTGTTCAGAATGATATACTTCCGGATGGAACTGCAGGCCGTATAAAGGGTTATCGGTATTTTTCTTTTTAAAAGCTGCAACGGGTATTGAGGCTGTTGTGGCTAAGATTTCGAAATCTGCAGGCAGGTCCAGGATCGAATCGCCATGGCTCATCCATACCTGAGATTTTGTTGGAACGGCTGTGAAGATCACATCATCTTTTTCAACCTGCAATGCGGCACGTCCATATTCCCTTTTTTCTGATTTTTCCACCCGGCCACCGGAAAGTTTCGCGGTTAGCTGGGCACCATAGCAAATGCCCAAAACCGGGCGTTTCTTCACCAGTTCCAGTACTTTTACCGAAGGCGCTTTTTCATCATTTACCGAAAAAGGCGAACCAGAAAGGATAATTCCTTTAAGGTCGGGTGTGATATCGAAGTCTTTGTGATAAGGTATGATCTCGCAATACACATTGGATTCCCTTACGGCACGGGCAATCAACTGGGTATATTGGGAGCCAAAATCGAGAATGAGGATTTTTTCAGTCATAAAGTGCTGCGAAGGTAAAGAATTCACTCAAGTCGGGATTGTAACCTTTCATCCTTTTTTGCGTCTGAAACTGGGTCATTTACCGGTATTTTGGACTTCTTTACCGGAAATTCATAGGCTGATTGGCCATATATCGTCACATTTGTTAAAAGAATCAACATGAAAAAGATACTCTTGTTTAGTCTGATGGTCAGTGTTTTGGCCAGTTCCTGTGTTTATTTTGGCGGGAAAAGAGCCCGTGGAAATGGCAATATTGTAACGGAGGACAGATCGGTGGATGATTTTAACACTGTTGAAGTGCATGGTGCCCTGGATGTTTATGTTAGCCAGGGAGATCAAAAAGCCGTAAGGATCGAAGGTGATGAAAATTTGATGAAATATATCATAACAGAAAATCACGGTAACAGGCTGGAAGTGCGCACTAAACAGGGTTATAATCTCAGTCCTTCAAAGAAAATGAAAATTTTTGTCAGATCACCTGAGTTCACCCATCTGGAGGTTTCCGGCGCCTGTAATATCATTGGGGAGAACAGGATCACCTCATCTGATAAACTCGAATTGGAAGTAAGCGGTGCCGGTGATATCCGCATGGAAGCCGATGCTCCGGATCTGAAAGCCAGTATTTCCGGCAGTGGTAAAGTTGATCTGAAAGGCCAGACCCGGAATTTTGAATTGGATCTCAGTGGCGCAGGAAAAGCAACCTGTTATGACCTGATGTCGGAAAATACAAAAGTGGATATTTCCGGGGCGGGTTCTGCAGAAGTTTTTGCCAGTGTGAAACTTGAAGCACAGGTAAGTGGTGCGGGTAAAGTTCGATATAAAGGTGATGCGTCAAATGTCCAGCAACAGGTGAGTGGCGCGGGAAGTGTAAAAAAGGCTGAATAATCATAGCGAGAATTTTGTCTGAACCATGATTTGGGGGGATTAATGAGATTAAGATGATGAACAGCCAACATCAGTTCTCTGCGCCTCCGCGTCTCTGCGGTTAAATGTATTGGCTGTACATCACATTTATCATTTAAATCCCCCCAAATCATGGTTCAGACAAACAACATTATTTTTTTTCCTCATCTTTGCACATGACCTGGAAAGAAAGGATCCTGCTCTTTTTACTCGCCGCCATCAACTTTACCAATATCCTGGATTTTATGATCATGATGCCATTGGGAAATTTCCTGATGCCGCATTTTTCGATCTCCCCGCAATATTTCAGCATCATAGTAGCAGCTTATCCCATCACTGCTTTTTTTTCCAGCATTGTTGCAGCATTTTATGTAGACCGTTACGACCGCAAGAAAGTGTTGCTTTTTGCTTATATAGGATTCCTGGTGGGGACGCTCTGTTGTGGAATCGCGGCTGATGCTTTTTTCCTGATGATGGCCCGGATACTCACAGGGTTATTTGGCGGATTGATTGGCGCACAGGTATTATCGATCATTGCTGATGTTTTTCCTTATGAAAAGAGGGGAAGGGCCATGAGTTCCATTTTCATGGCATTTGCCGCTGCTTCTGTTTTTGGCGTTCCTTTCAGTTTATACCTGGCTGGCTTATTCAGCTGGCATGCCCCTTTTATTTTTATAGGGGTGCTCGGTTGGATTTTTGTTCCCATGATCATTCGTTTTCTTCCATCCATTAAACATCATGTTGACCCTGATTATAAACCGGATTCGATCAGCACTGTTTTTAATCAGATTTTGGGGAACCGCAGCCAGGTGATAGCATTATTATTATCGGGGTTGCTCATGTTTGGTCATTTTATGCTGATCCCATTTATCAATCCATATCTTGAATTCAATAAAGGATTTACCAAAAATCAAACCCCCATGGTTTATATGGTGGGTGGATTATGCTCCCTGCTGGCTTCATTTATTATTGGCAGGGTATCTGATCAGTATGGAAAATTCAATGTGTTCCTGGGTGCAGTTATCTGTTCATTATTCCCCATTCTTTTTATTACCAACATGCCCGATCTGCCGATTTATATGGTACTCTCGGTTTTTGGTTTTTGGTTTGCGGCTTCCACCAGCAGGAGCATTCCGGCCCAGGCGATGATCAGTACTGTTGTAGAACCAGGGCAGCGTGGTCGTTTCATGAGTTTTAATTCTTCCTTTCAGCAATTATTTACCGGTATGGCCTCATTGGTTTCCGGGTTAATAGTATCAAAAGGCGCAGACGGAAAAATTTTGCATTATAACAGGGTGGGATACCTGAGTGCATTGGTTGTAGCGAGTACGATTTACCTCGGATATAAACTGGCTAAAAGGCAACAATTAAATTAATTAGTTACAGGGATAGTAGATGATAAATAAATCAGGGGTCTCGCTGGATGGGAACATTTCCCGGTTTATAAAAAGGAATTTTTAATGTCTGCGACAGATCAACAGGCCTGTTATGTTCGATTGCGGGGTACCAAACAGGTACCGATTTCAGTACCCTGATGACTTCGTTTGAAAGCATGCTATCCGGTGTATTCAAAACCTTAACCTGCTCAAGTTTACCCTCTTTGCTGATGGTAAAACTTATATCAACTATACCCTGGATATTTTTTTTCAATGCTTCTTCCGGATAGTATAAGCTATCCATAATATATTTATTGATGCCTCCATAATAGCCCTTAATGGTAGGCGCTTTTTCAAGAGCGCAGCCAACACCGGAATAGTTGCCAAGGGTATCAAAGCATTCCAGGGATTTCAATTTTCCTCCGTCATATTTTTCTTTTGTGGAAGGCTTGCCGTTTTCGTGATACCAGGTCCAGGAGCTATCCGGGTAACTATACAAGTATTTTCCGATATACCGGGGGTTGCCATTTGCAAACCAGGAGGCGGCCGGTCCATGTCTATAGCCTGTTTGAAAATACACGGAATCTTTTCGTTCACCACCCGGGTGCCAGGTCATCCAAAGATCGGCCTGTTCATTATTATTGTATTGTCCCCTGATTTGCGGCTTCCCGTTTGAATAGTAATAGGTGAACAAGCCATGCTTGACCTTTAATGGTTTGTCTTTATACATTCCGGTCATAAGGATATTGCCTGAATCGTTTACAACCACCGCAATCCATTTATTATTCTCCTGATATTCTAAACCTTTATAAACTGAAGAAGCTTTTGTAACGGGTTCAAACTGTGCATTAAAATAGCGGATAGTCGTATCCGATTTCTGTGCGGTGGCAGTGAGCGTAAAAAAGGATAAAATAGTGAGTAAGAAAAATTTCATAATTGGATATTTGCCCTGTTTCTCTTCTTTTGGCGTTGTGAAAGAAACTAAACGAATGTAAGTTACCAAATAAGCCATAAAGTAAGCGGAAGACATTTATTTCTTTTGCAGTTAAAAAATTTTGCGAAAGAAATTATTGCTGGTTAAATACAATCATCTCCGGTTCACCATTTTTTGATTTTCTGTAGCGTTCAATGAAAAGGATCTTGCCATTCCGGTCATATGTTTTCCAGTCGCCCGTTCTGCCATATTTACCATAAGCGCCTATTGTACGGGTATTTCCATTTACATCCCAATAGGCCCAAAGGCCTGAAGGTACATTGTGTACATATTCCCCTGAATCTTTTTTCTGGCCGCTCGGATACCAGGATTCCCAAATACCTTCTGCCAAATTCTTTTTCATTTTGCCGGAGTCTGCCATGATGCCAGTTTCATACCACGATTTAAACAGGCCGTTTAATTGGTTATTATCATAAAAACATGAGATACGTAAAATACCTGTAGTATCATACTGTTCAAAAGGACCTGACTTTTTAGTTAATGCCGGATCCCCCCATTGTGCATATACGATCTTTTTACCCTCCATATTATATAAGATGCATTCGTAATTTCCATTGGGAGATTTTTGTGGTGTTCCATAAAAACTTGCGTAGATCAATTGTTTTTCAACTTCGCAACGCCGGTTAAAGAATATTTTAGATACGGGTTTAATTTTGCCCTGTTCTATTTTTTCTCCCTTTTTGGTATAGTAAATAACATTTGTTAACCTGTCCTGGATATAATTTGAAATAGAAGCAGGCTGGTTGTTTTCATAATATTCCAGCCAGGTTCCCTGCATATTGTCATCAATATAATTGCCAGACATATAAAGAGATCCATTCAGGTGAAACCTTTTATAATCTCCATTCTTTTTTCCATTTGCAAATGAGATAGAATCTTTTAGTTTTCCGTTTGCATAATGACTGACCCAGATACCATTTCTTTGACCTTGATAATACATTCCATACAAGGAGGTATTTCCGTTTGAATGATAATAATAAAACATACCATCAGGATTTGTCAATTCCTGATCGCTGTATGAACCTTTCATCCTCACCGTGTTGGAACTATCCTTAAGAATCAATATCCAATAATTTCCTTCCTGCCGGGTTGTTGATATGAATTTATATTCACCTTCAGGACGGGCATTGCTTGAATTGGAACCATACGGCAGGCTTTTAAACCCACTACTGGAATTATAGATTGAAGGATTATTATTGTTGTATGCCCTGTTAAGTCCGTTGCTGTATTGACCATTGCCATAGGGGTAAACTGCACCCATTCCACCGCCATTCAGGGCGGGTTGAAGTTGGCCACTGTTTGTTACAGGGTAAGTAAGCCCATTGACCCATCCACGCTGGCCACTTGCATTAAAAGTTACTATAAAACTTATGATCAGTGTAAAATTCTTATAAGCCATAGCCTGGTGTTTAAAAGTCAGGAACACTAATTTCTTATCAAAAATGCAGGTTTTATTTCAACCTAAAAGTTATTATAAATTATGTTAGGAGACTGTTAATGGGGAATTCAACTTATACCTTATTGGTGAATTTTAATTTGCATTAGATTTTCTGCAATTTCTAAGGAAAGTGAATCGATGAAGGCTTATTCATGAGTATTATTCTTCTGCCTGGAATGTAATTGGCTGCCTTCTATAAGCCTTAACGGTAATATTGTGTTGACGGGCAGGTATCCATCTTGGTGAATTATTTATGGTACGTAAAGCAAATTCATCCAGGTAAGAGTTTGTTTTTGTTTCTAAACGGGCATCAATTACTTTACCGGTTGTGTCAATGATAAATAGAACAATAGCAGTACCATTTGCACTTTTCTTCAATAAGTCATCCGCATTTGCATGAATACGCTTCGCTATGTATTGCTGCCAGGCTTTTAATCCCCCCGGAAAATCAGCATCGACTTCTGCAACACAATCCTTTGATGAAGGGTTTCCTTTCTCATCATAGCATCGGATGCTGATCAAAGAATCCAGGTTATAGGTTTCTTCTGAAGAAATGATCCCTGATCGTTGATAGTAAGTCCATTTGCCGTATTTGCGATCGTTTATTTTTTCACCACGGCCTCTTAGTTTGCCGGGTGAATACCATTCAAATGATTCACCGCGGCCGGATCCATCTTGTGCATAAACCGTAGAATCAGACACATTGCCATTGGAATGCCATTGAATGCGTGTTCCTGTCATATGGCCATCCATGTTATAAAAAACTGAATCTGTAAGATGCCCTTCATCATCCCATTCTCTCCAGATTCCGTTTGGTGTATTCTTATTAAAAATTCCTTTAATCTTTCGTTTCCCATTTTCATAAAAAACCTCATAGGGGCCAATGCGGTTTTGTAAATCAGCATCTGTGAAATAAGACCTTCTCATGATCTTTCCGGATTTCAAGTAAAAATCCTGCACCATACTGTTGCCATCATCCATTTTTTGAATGATGGTCAATGCACTATATACAGATCCTTTTTCCGGTACCTCCCTGTATAAGTAATCAAAAAAACGAATCAATGTATCAGATTGAGCAGAGGCTGTAATACTAAAACAACATAACAGGAGGGCTGCAAAGGTGTACTTCATAAGCCAATAACGTATAAGGGTATCTGAATTATATATAAACTGAAAAATCGGAAAGTATTGCCAAAACATCAAATACATTTAACCGCATGAGACGCAATGGCAGAAAGAAGTGAGGTTGGCTGTTCATCATATTAATCTGACTAATCCCCCCCAAATCATGGTTCAGACATCAAACCATAAAAAAAACCGTCCCCTGGTTGGAGACGGTTTTTTAATAATATGATTTTCTGCTTACTTAGCCAGTGCCTGTACAGATTTGGTCAGGCTGCTTTTCAGGTTCGCTGCTTTATTCTTATGTATAACACCTTTTTTAGCCAGTTTATCGATACGGCTGATCACAACCTTTATACTCTCGCCTGCTGCTTTAGGGTCAGTCAAAGCTTTGAGGTCACGAATCGCGTTCCGGGTTGTTTTACCCTGATACCTGTTTCTCTCACGGCGTTTGGAAGCCTGACGCACATCTTTTTTCGTTGCCTTGTGATTTGCCATAATACTATGCTTTACTAAAATTTTAGGACGGCAAAGGTAAGGCCGGTGGGTGTAAATACCAAATCTGATCGAGCAATTTAAAAAAAATCAGCCTGGTCTGCCTGAATTAGAGCCAATAAAAGCCCCGATTTTTTACCCCAGGCTTAAATGTTCCCTTATTCAGGTTAAAACCAACTTGTAAATAACGCTAAAACCCATAGCTATTTGTTCTATCGCTTCTTCCAATTTCGGTTTAAACACCGATATTTGTGATCCTTTGAACGTGAAAATCAACTAGCCAGACTGATGAAGGATTTTTCTTATATAACAAACGCCCACCCATCTTTTATTGAAAGCCAATACCAGGATTTTGTGAAAGATCCTGCTTCTATAGACCCGGAGCTCAGAAAGTTCTTCGAGGGCTTCGATTTTGCTATAAGTAACGGAAAATCAAGCGTTAATGGGACTGCTTCTGTTGCTCAGGCTACACCGGCAGCTGATCTTTCAGGTTCCGACTGGAAAAAGGAACTGGGTGCATACAGATTGATACTGGGTTATCGGAACAAGGGGCATTTGATAGCAAAGACCAATCCCATCAGGCCCCGCAAGGATAGGGGGGCTAACCTGAACCTGCCATTTTTTGGTCTTTCTGAAGCGGATCTGGACCAGCCTTTCTTTGCTGGTAACCTCATTGGGCTGGGTACTACCAGCCTCAGGAATATCCTGGACCACCTGAACAGGTGTTATGCCACCCATGTTGGTATCGAATTTAAATACATCAGCAACCAGGAAAAAGTAGATTTTCTGACCACCGAAATGGAAAAGAATTTCCTCAATCCCCTTCCCCTGGAAAAGAAAAAAAGGATACTGGAGAAACTGAACGAAGGGGTGATGTTTGAAAAATTCCTGCATACCAAATATATCGGCCAGAAAAGGTTTTCCCTGGAAGGGGGCGAAACCACCATTGCGGCATTGGACGCAATCATACGCTCTGCTGCTGAATTCGATGTACACGAAGTGGTTATAGGAATGGCCCACCGGGGACGGCTAAACGTTCTGGCCAATATCATGGGTAAAACCTATGAGCAGATTTTCAGTGAGTTTGAAGGAACCGCTAAACTCGATCAAACGATGGGTAGCGGGGATGTGAAATATCACATGGGTTATGGCAGTGAGATCGATCTGGGTGATGGAAAGGTCATGCACCTGAAGCTAATGCCCAACCCTTCTCACCTGGAAGCTGTTGACCCTGTTGTGCTTGGCTTTTCGAGGGCAAAAGCAGACGTATTATATAATAGCGATTATGATAAGATATTACCCATCCTGATCCATGGAGATGCCTCTGTTGCCGGCCAGGGTGTGGTATATGAAATATTGCAGATGTGCAACCTGGAAGGGTACTATACCGGGGGTACAATGCATTTTGTGATCAATAACCAGATTGGTTTTACAACGGATTTTGATGACGCCAGAAGTGCAGACTATTGTACTTCACTGGCCGCGATGGTGCAGGCTCCTGTTATGCATGTGAATGGAGATGACCCTGAGGCTGTGGTGAAATGTGTAGAGATAGCCACAAAATACCGCCAGCAGTTTAATTCGGATGTATTCATTGATATGGTCTGTTATCGTAAACACGGACACAATGAAGGTGATGATCCAAAGTTCACCCAGCCGCATTTGTATGAGTTGATTGAAAAACATCCCAACCCAAGGGAAGTGTATTCAACCTTCCTGCTGGAAAACGGGGAGCCCGATGCCAAGGAACTGGCAAAGGACATGGAAAAGAAATTCTGGTCAGACTTACAGGAACGATTAGACGAAGTTAAACAAAACCCCCTGCCGTATCATTACCAGCAACCTGAACTTTGGTGGAAAAGCCTTCGCAGGGCAACCGCAGAGGATTTTGATAAATCACCGGTTACGGCCATTACAGAGGAGGCGTTTACCAATATTTTCAACAGCTTAATGAAATGGCCTGCAGATTTCAAGCCGCTTAGAAAAGTGGAAAAACTCCTGCAGGATAAAATAAAATTATTCAACGATGAGCAAAAAGCAGACTGGGCAACGGCTGAACTGATGGCCTATGGTAGTCTTTTGCTCGATGGTAAAGAAGTGCGGATGAGCGGGCAGGATGTACGGAGAGGAACTTTCTCACACCGTCATGCTGTTTTGAGAGACGAAGTGACCGACAAAGCCTATAACCGTTTGAGCGAAATTCCCGGCGCTAAAGGCCAGTTCAGGATTTATAATTCCCTGTTGAGTGAATATGGTGTGCTGGGATTTGAATATGGTTACGCTCTCTCTACACCCAATACCCTGGTTCTTTGGGAAGCCCAATTTGGTGATTTCTCCAATGGTGCGCAAACCATGATCGATCAGTTCATCGTAAGTGCTGAGCAAAAATGGAACCGGATGAACGGACTTGTAATGCTCCTCCCACATGGTTATGAAGGCCAGGGCCCTGAGCATAGCAGCGGGCGTATGGAAAGGTACCTTCAGATGTGTGCCGAATTGAATATGGTTGTAACCAACATCACCACTGCGGCAAACTTTTTCCATGCACTGCGGAGGCAGTTGGTATGGAATTTCCGTAAGCCCCTGGTTAATTTTTCACCCAAAGCCAACCTGAGGCATGCCGGTTCTTATTCACATAAGAAATCATTTATAGAAGGCAGCTTCCAGGAAGTGATTGATGATGATGGCATAAAAGATCCTGCTTCTGTGAAGAAAGTATTATTCTGCAGTGGTAAAATTTATTTCGACCTGCTTGATTACAAACAAAAAAATAAACATGATAATGTGGCTTTGGTCAGGCTTGAACAGATTCATCCTTTGCCCGTAAAGCAATTGGATGCATTGCATAAACAATATGCCAAAGCAACATGGTTCTGGGTTCAGGAAGAGCCATTAAACATGGGGGCCGCTTCATTTCTGCAGATGTATCTTAAATCCTTTAATTATGGTGTGATCAGCAGGCAGCCCAGCGCCTCTACGGCAACCGGGTACAACAAAGTACACAACCAGGAACAGGCCGAACTGGTGGAAACCGCTTTTCAGATTTAATCATGATACTTACGTACACGCTCAAACGCTAATTATTTTTTATGATCGATATTAAGATTCCAACAGTAGGAGAGTCCATCAATGAAGTAACGCTGGTAAAATGGCTGAAAAAAGACGGTGCCTGGGTGGAGCGTGATGAAATAGTTGCCGAACTGGAAAGTGAGAAAGCCACCTTTGAGATCAATGCGGAACAGGCTGGTATTTTAAAGACCATAGCAAATGAAGGAGATACTTTAAAGATTGGCGATATTGCCTGTCAGATTGATGATAAAGCAACAAGGCCTGAAGGCCAGGCTCCGGCACCAGTTGCAAAAGAGGAAAAGAAAGCGGCTGCTGTAATTGCAACAGCAACAGCACCTTTACCTGACGTAAAAGCTTCACCGGTAGCAGCCGCGATTATTGCCGATAAAAAAGTTGATCCTAAAGATATTACTGCATCCGGATCGGGTGGCAAAATTATGAAGCAGGATGTGCTGGAAGCCCTTTCCAGCCCGGGCCGAAAGCCTGGCATGGTAATGTTCTCCCGCAATGAACGCAGGGAGAAAATGAGCAACCTGCGGAAAACCATTTCCCGTAGATTGGTAGAAGCTAAAAATACTACCGCCATGCTTACCACTTTTAATGAAGTGGATATGAGCAATATAATGGAAATCCGCACTAAGCACAAAGACAAATTCAAGGAACTGCATGGTGTTGGATTAGGTTTTATGAGCTTCTTTACCAAAGCATGTGCTTTTGCTTTGCAGGAATGGCCTTCTGTAAATGCATACATTGATGCAGAAGAAATCATCTATCATGATTTTTGTGATATTTCGATTGCCGTATCTGCCCCAAAGGGCCTGGTTGTTCCTGTGATCAGGAATGCCGAAAGTCTTAGCATGGCGGATATTGAAAAGAAAGTAGTTGAACTTGCCGGTAAGGCGCGTGATAATAAACTCAGCCTGGAAGAGATGCAGGGCGGAACATTTACCATTACCAATGGCGGGGTATTTGGTTCACTCATGAGCACACCCATCATCAATATTCCTCAATCCGCCATCCTGGGCATGCACAAGATCGAAGAGCGTGCTGTAGTTATTAATGGCCAGATAGTTGCCCGGCCTATGATGTACCTGGCACTTAGTTATGATCATCGTATTATTGATGGAAGAGAAAGCGTTGGCTTCCTGGTGCGTGTGAAGGAATTACTGGAGAACCCGGAACTGTTGCTGATGGGAAAGGATCCGGTGAAGGCTTTACTGGAACTATAATACACTAACCGCAAAGAAAGAAGACCGCAAGGAAATTAAAATTAATGAGTAGTAATAAATATTCCCTTGCACATCTAAGCTCGGCAGAACAGATTCTCGCTCACTATGAAGGGTTAGAACCATTTCCTGTTTTTATCAAAGCTTTTTTTCGCGATAACAAAAAATTTGGGTCAAGGGATCGTAAAGAGATCAGTAACTTTTGTTATAGTTACTTCCGGTTGGGAAAAGCATTTCCGGATATGCCTATCAGGGAAAGGATTTTGACAGGGTATTTTCTCTGTACGCAAGGTCAAAATGATTTACTGGAAATAACAAAACCTGAATGGAAGTCTAAGCTTGATCTTCCTCTTGATGAAAAAATTTCTTTCCTTCAACAATCATATCCCGATTTTTCCATTTTATCCGTTTTCCCTTTTTCTAAAGAGCTCAGCGATGATATTGATACAAATGAATTTGTCTTATCTCATTTTATTCAGCCAGACCTTTTCCTGCGCCTCAGGCCTGGCAGGTCAGGTGAAGTGGTAAAAAAACTGGATGCCGGGGGAATATCGTTTAAGCCTGTGGGTGAGTTTGGTTTGGTACTGACTAATACTACTAAGTTAGACATGCTTGGTGAGCCGGATAAGGCATTTGTGGTACAGGACCTTAGTTCCCAGGAAACGTCGGATTTTTTTCCGTCCCGGAGTGAATTGCCAGCCAGGCCTGCCATATGGGATGCTTGTGCCGGTAGCGGTGGGAAATCTATCATGGCAGCGGATTTTTTTCCAAACGCTTCATTGTTTGTGTCAGATGAGCGTGAAACCATCCTGTTTAATTTGCGAAAAAGATTTGATGCTGCCGGTATCAGGAATTATAAAACCCTGCAACTGGATCTTTCCGTAACGCATAACCGTAATAATACCTCAGACAGTTTCTTCCCGGCAAAAGGATTTGATTTTGTTATTGCAGACGTTCCCTGTTCGGGGTCAGGAACATGGGGAAGAAACCCCTGGGAAATGATTGTATTTCCCGAATCTGAACTGACACATTACCAGCAATTGCAGCAAAATATACTGCGTCAGGTGATGCCTCATGTGAAAGCAGGCGGGTATTTCCTCTATATTACCTGTTCTGTTTATAAGCCCGAAAATGAAGGTGCGGTTGATTTTATCTTAGGCAACAGTAGTTTGACACTGCAGAAAAAAGGGCTCATAAAAGGGTACGAGCAACATGCGGATACTATGTTTGCAGCGCTCTTTACTTTACCAGTGTAATGGTGCCATTTCTTGATCCATCCCGATAGCGGAGAAAATACTGACCTGCAGGTAGCCGGTCCAGTTGGGTCATTTCAATAAAACTGATCTCATTGTTTCCAACGGTCCTTGTCTGAGCATTGATGATCCTTCCTGAAGCATCGATTAATTCCATGGACAATTTTCCCGCCTCAGCTGACTTATATAAAACGGAAAACCGGTTGCTGAATGGAATGGGATACACTTTGATATAATTTCCGCCCAGTACTGTGGTTGCCTGCCTGATTTGCCTTTCTTTGAAAAGAAAATCATAAGCCGCCTTCATATTGGGAATGCCATATCCAATACGGTCGTCCGGATTGGTATATCTGCTGGAATTTTTCTTTACTGCATTCAAAATCTCCATGTTATTGAATTCAGGAAATGCTTGCCACAAACAGGTAATCAGTCCGGCAATATTTGGATTGGAAAAAGAAGTTCCGCTTCCCTGAACCGCATTGCCTGCGGTATTGGTTATTACAGTGTTCCAGCCAACAGACGCAACATCGGGTTTTATCCGGCCATCAGCAGTGGGCCCGTAACTGGAGAAACTGGCCACTTGCCCGTTTACATTCACAGCTCCAATCGCAAATACACTGTCGCCATCCGCAGGTGCAATAAGGTATTTCCATGCAGTTCCACCTGAGTTGCCGGCACTATTGGTAACGATCATCCCTTTTTTAACGGCAATATCTGCCGCCCGGGTAATCATCGTATTCTTGCCATTCATATCCGCATAAGTATGATTCAAAGCAGGATCATCAAATGTGGAATATCCTAAAGAAGAAGAAATGAGATCTACTCCCAGGCTATCCGCTACCTCTGCAGCAACAGCCCAATTTTGTTCTTCAACAGGATATTCTGTGGCAGCCTCTTCTGTCCTGAAAAGATAATAATTTGCTTTTGGTGCAGTTCCTACCAATACGCCGGGTCGATTCGAGGCCATGATGGAAAAGCAATACATGCCATGCGGATGATCTTCGTTCACGGAGGATTCATTTTTAACAAAATCCCATGTGCCAAGTATCCTGTTATTCTGGCGAATACTATCGAATGCCGGGTTGGTGAGGTAACTTAAAAAACCTGCATCAAGTATGGCCACCGTCATGCCCTCCCCTCGAAATCCGTTGTCATGCAGGAATTCACCTTCGTGAATATGGATCTGTCCAAATGCGTTTCCGTAATTATAATAATTTTCGTTTATTGATTGACGGTAGTTTATGCCGTTGCTTATCTCCGTTATCGCCTCATTGAATTTTTCTTCAGGAGCCAGGGAAATAACAGGCCTGCTGGCGACCGGGGATGATTTTTTTACAAAAGGTAACAATTGAATTTTCGCGAGTGCCCCGGCATCAGTAGTTTGAATGAGCACCTGGTTCAGCCAGCGGGATGTATTGAGTACCGTTACATTAGGGATTTTTGCGATGCTGTCTATATATGCCCTGGATACCGGCAGGTCTGTACTGTCTAGTGAAATATTATACCGGGTTCTGCGTGCAATAGCTTTTGCTGAAAGGTAAGATGAAGGATTATTTAAGGAATATGTGGTAGTTTTTTTATCGGTCAGTTCAATGATATGCCTTGTTAACTGGCCTTGCCCGGTTACAGTTATCAAGCAAAGTAAAAACACCGGGATTAGTTTCATGGGATATCTGTTTAGAAAGATAAACTTCCTTAATTGTGGTTGATATAGGTCAGCTTAATGCCAAAACTGCTTGGTTCATAAAAGCCCCCTGGCGAAGTGGAGTTGGGTGGCTGCCATGTTTCATGCAGGAAATCTTTATATATCAGTCCAATGTCTTTTGCAAAAACCTCTGACGATTGATTGACCGAAAAGATGGTGGTTTTATCAGCCGGGTTATTGATTATTTCATCCCTTTGATTAACCACAACTGTTTCCGGAAAAGTTTTTGACCCCAGTGAATAAGGCTGATCGGTATTCTCATAAAAATATTCCCAGTTGTCAAGATACTGAAGGTCCTGGTCGGAAAAAGAGTTTATATAGCTGTTACCTTTCCAGGTAAAATCATCACGAATTGGTTCCTGCAGTTTTATAAAGCGGAGATTATTGTCTACATACTCCAACGATTTATCCAGAGGGGTAACAACAAAAACAGCATTATCGAACCATTGTGTTGTGTCTGTCTTACTACGCATGATTCTCCTGATACGATAGGCTTTTCTGCCGAGGTTATCGGTGATCTCTGCATCTACCCAATCCTGAACGATATAGGAATGAACTTCTTTTTTGGTGTTCAGGTTAACATAAACTGTAGAATCTAATCTGTACGTAATATATTTCCCAATCTGAAGTGGATAATATTCGCTGATCAAAGGAGTGGATAATTGTTCTTTCTCGGAACAACCCTGCCATACAATGGCTAATAGACTCAACATTATGGCAGGTACTACTAAACTTTTCCGCATAGGTCAGTTTGAATGATAAAATTAATTATGCTGATGGTAAAAACTAGGTCCTGTTTAAACTTGATCAACAGTAGTTTTTATGATGCTTATTCCTGATTATGAACGTTTTCGGCCTTTTAATATTGCCTAAAAAGGTGAAATATAGCGTTGTATGGTTCCACCTCCTACAACATCATCCCCTTCATAAAATACGGCGGATTGGCCCGGAGCAACACCTTTTGCATCCTGGTGAAAGTGAACAATGATATTGCCCTGATTATCAGGATGAAGTACACCGGCAGTGCCTTTGTCCTTATACCTGATTTTTACCAATGACTCCATACCATCCGGAATACTATCATATTTAATATGGTTGATGCGGGCAACGGTCATTTCGGCCCTGTTCAGGTCTTCCTCATCGCCCAAAACAACGGTATTGGTTTCAGGCAGTATTTCTGTCACATAAACAGGTTTGCCAAAAGTAATATCCAGGCCTTTTCTCTGGCCAACAGTGTAAAATGGATATCCTTTATGCTGTCCAAGGATTTTTCCTTCCTTATTGATAAAATTCCCTCCGGAAACTTTGCTCTCAAGCCCTTCCACATTACGTTTGAGGAAACCACGGTAGTCGTTATCCGGCACAAAACAAATTTCGTAACTCTCATTTTTCTTTGCCAGTTCCGGGTAGCCGTAATCAATGGCCATTTGGCGGATGGTTGGTTTGCGGTAATCACCAAGGGGAAGGAGAGTGCGACTTAACAGGTCTTGCTGTAGTCCCCACAAAACATAGCTCTGGTCTTTCAATTCGTCAATACCCTTGCTGATCACATAACGGCCATTTTCGGGCCTCACTTTGGCATAATGGCCTGTTGCGATGAAGTCGCAATCCATGGCATCTGCCCTTTTCAGCAAAGCCCGCCACTTGATATGGGTATTGCACATCACGCAGGGGTTAGGGGTCCTCCCGGCCATATATTCTTCCACAAAATTATTGATCACAAAATCGCCGAATTCTTCCCTGATATCCAGTATAAAATGCGGAAAACCATGGTGTACGGCTGCTGCCCGGGCGTCATTGAATGAGTCCAGGTTACAACATCCGGTTTCTTTTTTACCACCACCCGAACTGGCATAATCCCAGGTTTTCATGGTGATACCCACTACTTCGTACCCCTGCTCCTTGAGCATAAGTGCTGTAACGGTACTGTCGATACCCCCGCTCATTGCCACCATAACTTTGCCGTGCCTGCTCATTTGGGAAATAATTAAGTGGGCAAAGATACGAAAAGGCAGGGAAGTAGCCAGTCGCCAGTCACCAGTCGCCAAAATCCTCCGCGAAATCTCCGCGTTCTCTTTTCTCTGCGATAAGAATGTTAAAACAACCGGATTTTAGTGGAAAAAAAGCGTACAAAAAGGAGGAATCACCCATTTTATCTCCTCTGTTTTGATCGATATTGCAGGATATAAATTTATAGCTATGATCAAGTTACAAGTAATCGGACATTTAGGGAAGGATTGCACCACCAATGTGGTTAGTGGGAAGAATGTCATTAATTTCAGCGTTGCCCATTCTGAGAAATTCAAGGATAGCATGGGTAACCAGAAAGAAAGAACCACCTGGGTGGAATGTGCATATTGGACAGAGCGAACTGCCATTGCTCCTTATCTAAAAAAGGGACAATTGGTTTATGCGGAAGGAAATCCTGAAGTGAGGACCTATACTAAAAGCGACGGAACTACAGCGGCATCATTAACTATCCGGGTGCAAACTGTACAATTACTCGGAAGTGCAAATCGTTCGGAAGGACAGGTGGGGAATTATGCAGATCAGCAATCAGCACAGGGTGCCGAGATCCCTGTATCTGCACAAGTTGCGGAAACAGCAGATGATCTGCCGTTCTAATTATTGTGAACACACAGTTAAGGATCAATATAGCAGGTTCATGCATGTCATGGCCTGCTATTGTTTTACAGGCTGGTTCTTAGGCATTGTATACTTAATCCAGGATAATGTATTTTCCATTCATGAAAAAAGCAGTCGTTTTAACCTGTCTTTATTTGGTTGGCTTTCTGTCATTTTTTGATGTAATCGCCCAGCAAAAGACAATAAAAACTTCGGTACTGGTTATAGGAGGATCTACCGGAGGCACTTCTGCTGCCATCCAGAGTGCACGTTCTGGCGCAAAAACAATGTTGATTGAGCCAGGCACTACATTGGGAGGAATGCTTACAAGCGCCGGAGTTAGCTGTACAGATGGAAATGATAAACTGGAGAGTGGCCTGTGGCAGGAATTCAGGGAGCAATTATATCGCCATTATAAAACCCGAAACCTCTTCACCGGCTGGGTAAGTGAAACATGCTTTGAACCAAAAGTTGGCGATAGCATTTTCAAAATGATGGTGAACAATGAGAAACTGTTAACCCTTATGCTGGAAACTTCTTTTGTTGAAGTAATAAAAACAAACAATCGCATATCCGGGGCGATCTTCCGAAACAGGCAACAGGAAGTGATCCGGGTGGAGGCGGCTATAACCATTGATGGTACGGATCTGGGGGATGTTTTCGCCAATGCCGGAGCTGCATATGACCTGGGCATGGAAGACCCTGTTTATTCAAAGGAATCCATGGCTCCGGGCAAATTCAATATCATCCAGGATATCACCTGGGCCGCGATATTAAAAGATTATGGCCCTGGCTCAGATAAGACAATACCACGACCTAACGGATATGATTCAACGCAGTTCTTTTGTTCCTGTACCGATGCCCCTTGCCTGGAAGGGAAACCGTACAACGTTAATGCCGCCAAAATGCTGGCATATGGATTATTGCCCAATAAAAAATACATGATCAACTGGCCGGCACATGGAAATGATTTTATTGTGAATGCAGTGGAAAAGCCTGTTGCTGATAGAGAAATTTACTGGAAACAAGCAAAGGGGAAAACATTGGGTTTTATTTACTTTATACAAACACAACTTGGGTTTAAAAACCTCGGCCTGGCAGATGATGAATTTAATGGAACCGGTCTTGCTTACATGCCATATCACCGTGAAGGGAGAAGGGTAAAAGGTATTGTCCGGGTAAATGTGAACCACCTCATTTCTCCTTTTGATCAACCGGAAGCTTTATATAGAACAGGTATTTCAGTGGGTGATTATCCTGTTGACCATCATCACGCCCCGGAAAAGAATGCGCCGCATATTAATTTCCCAGGTGTCCCTTCATTCAATTTGCCACTTGGCGCTTTAATTCCGGAAAAGACAGAAGGCCTGCTGGTGGCGGAGAAAGGAATTTCGGTATCTAATATTGTAAATGGATCATCCAGGCTTCAGCCCTGCGTATTGTTAACCGGGCAAGCGGCGGGTGCATTGGCGGCAGTTTCAATAAAGCATAATATTCAGCCAGGTAAAGCAAATATCCGGGAGGTCCAGGCTATCTTACTGGATGCAGGTGCCTGGCTCATGCCTTATTGCGACGTAGTAAACAGTGATCCGGCCTGGCGGGCCATTCAGCAGGTAGGCCTTACCGGTATTATGAAGGGAACCGGAAAACCGCAGGGTTGGGAAAATAAAACTTTTTTTTATCCTGATAGCACCATGATTTTGGCGGAACTGATCAAAGGACTGAAAGAAGTGAGGCCGGGATTTAAATATGCAACTGCTGATTCAGTCAAAATGGTTACCATGAATGACCTGAAAAGAGTATTAACTGCATTTGGTAGCATCAGGAAAATAAAAAACGATTACAAGCCTGAAAGCTTACTTACACGGCGCCAGATTGCAATATTAATTGACGAGGCGATAAATCCCTTTTCATGGCCCGTCGACTGGCAGGGTCATTATTAATTAGTGTGCGAACCTGTCAGCTTAGCGTTATTGTTCTTTTCAAAAACTGCCACAATTTTCTCCAGTTCCTTTTCGCTGACGGGTTGTTGCTGATTGTCCAGGTTTATCACCATTAAATACCCTTTATTTCCCGGAGTCCTTAAAAAAGTATTCACCAGTTTTAACTGTTCACTTAAGGCAAGCCTGCCTGTATTGGCATTCCATAATTCTTCCGCACATAAACAGCCAAGGGTAGGCGAAATTGGGTAGAATGGCTGCGCTGAAAAATATTCCGGGTCAATGGTAGTGCCATGTGCAATGATTTCTGTTCTGCCGGCTTTGCCCGCTATAAAAGCTTCCTGCATGGGCGCATATGACTGCCAGGATACTGGAAGCAACTGCGTATAAGTCAACTGTGCATTCAGGCTATCTGCCTGTTCTTGAAAATAATTCTGCCAGTTTCCTTCAAAAGGCATCATCAGTTGAATGTTGGGAGTTGGGCCAATGAAATTATTATGGGATGTTTCAATACCCTGTATACTGAATATACCCTGCGGTGTATTTCCATTTGTAATGAAATAGGGCAGGTTGGATCCTGATCTGGCCAATTGCCGAACAGATATTAATCTTCCGCTGGAATCTCTGGCAAATGTTCCATCGGCTTCCTGGATTATCGCCAGGCCGTTATAATCACGGTTCCACCGCTGAAATGAATAAATGGTTTTTATCCCTTTCTTTTGTTGGGATGCAAAGAGTATTTGCATATCAGGAACTGGTTGTTGGGCTTGTTCATTGATGTTCAGGATATAATTTCTTAATGCCGATAAGATCGTATTATCTGCATATCCGGTAAATCGTCTGTCAAGGTTTTCCAATATTCTGAACTTATAGCCTTTGTTATTTCTAAAAAGAAATAGTGCGGCCATGGAGAATAATTTCGGCTGCTCCTCTGTTACAAGGATTTTTTGAACTTCATCCTGGAATTGCTTAGGGTTGATTGTGTAAAGTGCTTCCAGGAATGAACGACGGGTTTCTTTTTCGAGAGATGGGTAAACTGCAAATGTTTTCCTAAAACCTTCCATTACCGAACTATCTGAAATCATAAACTGGGAGATGGCCCAGAATGCCGACTGATACCTGTATTCGTTGGTGCTATCAGGGCTAAGGGAAAAACTTTGCTGTATGGTGCGCTCGTATAAGCTTTTTTTCAGTTTCTGTCTTTCTGATTGAAGGGTAAATGAAGTTTGAATGGTCTCCGGAAGGAACTGTGCTCCGGCAGTATGGCAAACGGTTACCGAAAAGAAAATCAGTAAAACAAACTTCATGATATAAACTTACAGAATATTCTCATTTCCCATCTGCATTTTAAAAATAGCCGGTTATTTTTGCAGGATGGATCAAACAATTACCTACCCGGAACTTCAGGCATTTGTTTTTGCTGTTTTCAAAGCAATGGGTTGCCCTGAAGAGGAAGCAGCCACAGCAACTGCAGCTTTAATTTCAGCTGATCTCCGCGGTATAGATTCGCATGGTGTAGCTCGGTTATCCGGCTACGTTAGACTTTGGGAAGCAGGCCGCATCATTGCAAAACCTGATATCAGGATAATTCATGAATCACCCTCCACTGCTGTTGTTGATGGCGGGAGCGGACTGGGCTTAGTAGTTGCACCATTTGCCATGAAAGTGGCTATAGAAAAAGCAAAAGTTGCTGGTACCGGTTGGGTAAGCGTGCAAAACAGTAATCATTTTGGTATCGCGGCCTATCACGCCATGATGGCCCTCGATAACGGTATGATTGGTATGGCCATGACCAACGCCAGTGCTTTGGTAGCCCCTACTTTTTCGTCTGAAAGGCTATTGGGGACCAACCCGATTTGTGTAGCCATTCCAGCAGGGGAAGAGCCTGCATTTGTGGCTGACTTTGCAACAACAACTGCGGCTAATGGCAAACTGGAGATACTGCAGCGGAAAAACCTCGAAGCGCCAATCGGATGGATTCAGGATGAACAAGGCAATCCTGTTACTGATGCCCATGCCCTTAAAAAAGGAGGCGCACTTGTTCCATTAGGCGGAGACAGGGAGCATGGCAGTCATAAGGGGTATGCGCTGGGTGCGATAGTAGATATTTTTTCAGCTGTGCTGAGTGGCGCAAATTATGGCCCTTGGGTCCCACCATTTCCGGCTTATGTGCCGATGCCTGAAAATCAGCCAGGGAAAGGGTTAGGTCATTTTTTGGGCGCTATGAGAATTGATGCATTCAGGACGGAGGAAGATTTCAGGAAAAATATGGATCAGTGGATCCGGAGGTTTAGGGCTTCTAAGCCGGTGGAAGGACAGAGCCATGTACTGATACCGGGAGACCCGGAAAGGGAGATGGAAACGGAGCGCATGCTAACTGGAATTCCATTATTACCTTCTGTTTGGGAAGATTTACGTACAACCGGTGAAAAATTCAACATCAAGTTCTAAATTCGCAATCCGATTGCCTGCCTCAGTTTTTGCCTTTATGTCATTTTACGGCTTTATGATGAATGCAGCATGTTGATGAAGTAAGGGATGTAAGCTATTTTTTAAAACAAGATTTTATTATCATGAAGATTATGAAGTTTGGCGGCACTTCCGTTGGAAGGCCTGAAAGAATGCACCAGGTAGCCCAGTTGATAACAAGGGACGAAGAACCAAAGATTGTTGTACTGAGCGCTTTGAGTGGCACCACTAATTCTTTGGTGTCAATTGGTGAAGCATTATCGCGGGGCGATAAGGATGCGGCAAACCAGGTAATTGATAAACTTGACCAGCATTACCAGGATTTCATCATTGGTTTACTTCAGAAAGAAGAATATCGTAAAAAAGCGCAGCAAATCATTGCCGAGCATTTTGAATTTTTGCATATCATCCTTAAGATATCTTTTAATGAAGCCTTGAATAAAGATATTCTTGCCCAGGGTGAATTGATGAGTACCAAAATGTTTGCGGTATACCTGGAAGAACAGGGTCTTACACATGCATTGCTACCTGCCCTTGAATTCATGAGTATCGATTTCAATGAGGAGCCTCAGATTGGTACAATACGTATTCGCCTGAATCAATTATTGGAACAATACCCAGGTGTGAAATTATTTGTAACACAAGGTTATATCAGTCGTAATGCCCGTGGCGAAGTAGACAATCTGAAAAGAGGCGGCAGCGATTATTCAGCATCGTTGATAGCCGCGGCGGTTAATGCCAGCGTTTGTGAAATATGGACGGATATAGACGGTATGCATAACAATGATCCCCGGGTAGTTAAAAAAACTTTCCCCATTGAGCAACTGAGTTTTGATGAAGCGGCCGAACTGGCTTATTTCGGTGCCAAGATTCTCCACCCCGCCTCTATCTGGCCGGCCCAACAATATAAAATTCCGGTTCGTTTACTAAATACCATGCAACCTGAAGCAAAAGGCACTTTGATTGTTGAAGAAGCGGGATCAGTTGGCGTTAAAGCAGTTGCAGCAAAAGACGGAATCATCATTGTTAAAATAAAGAGCAGTCGCATGTTGCTGGCCTATGGCTTCCTGCGGAAGATTTTTGAGGTATTTGAAAAGTACAAAACACCTATTGATATGATCACGACTTCTGAAGTGGCTGTATCATTAACCATTGATAATCCTGCTTCTTTGCCACAGATACTTAAGGAGCTGGAGCCATTTGGTGATGTAGAGGTTACCAAAAACCAAACCATCATTGCTATTGTAGGTAACCAGATTGCACAAACGGAAGATATGCTCAGCCGTTTGTTTTCTGCATTAAAGTCTGTTCCTGTGCGTATGGTAAGTTATGGCGGAAGTTCGCATAATGTATCGATATTGATTCCCGGTGAATACAAATTACAAACCCTGCAACTCCTGAATATGGGGCTCTTTGGGCTGGAATAATTATTGGATACTGAGTGGTAAATTCTTAACTTCTTCGGATTGATTATTATCAAGCATAAAATCACTGATTGCATAAATCATTGATTTATTGGCTGAATATAATTCCCTGTTCATATTTTGTAAAGTGGAAATGTCTTTTTCCAATAATGCTTTTTTCCCGGCATTGGTATAAATGCTGTCGAGCAATTCTTTGTAATCTGCCTGAATCTGATTTAATTGCTCCTGTAATTGTTTGATTATTTCTTGTTTACTGGTATTATTTATCAGTACTGAAAGTTTTTGCAGGTTTTTATGGATTATCCTGCTGAATTGGGCAAACTGTTCGAATTTGAGATCATTGCCAGATTGGAGCAATTCATTTTTATTGTGGTTAATGTCTTTGAATCCTTTTGCTGCATGCATTGCGCTTTGTACCGATTTCATATACTGATTTGCCTGTGCCAGTTCGTCATGATTTGACATATTCTTTTGCATCTTCACATAGTAAGCAATGATCTCACCCTGTGCTTTTTTGATTTCGCTGTACCTGTCGTCTAAGTGATTATGTGATATCTCTTTTGTCCATTCTTTATCCGTAAAAATGCTTTCCAGCCCGATCTCGTTATTCGAAATGTTGAACTCTGCTGCATTATAAGCCAATACACGTTTCAGGAAATAAAATACTTCCAGTCTGAAAATTTCCTGTGCAAAACCAGGAACGCTGGGGATGGTTTCATCAATGTAAAGTGTTGACCGGTTATTATTTCCCCTGAACCATTTTTCAAGTAATCTTGAAACGACATTCAGAAAAGGGAAAAAGATTATAGTTGCCGCAACATTTATTACAGTTTGGAATGCTACCAGGCCTTGTAATGGATCTGAGATCCCCATTATTTTGGTAACAAAATCTATAAGCGGGAAAAGAAAAATAAATGCAATTAACGTGGTGACAAGATTGAGCAGGATGTTACCGGCAGCAAGCCGCTTTTTTTCAGGTGAGCTTCCTACAGCGGCCAGAACAAGTTTCAACGCAGTGCCAAGTTCCGAACCAATAACAACGGCAACGGCCAGGTGAAATGGGATGGCTTTGGCATAAAGTGCGCTGAGTGTTATGGCTACTGTGGCACCACTGCTTTGTATAAGAAATGTGATGATGAATCCAATTATCACAAAAACAATAGGTGGATAATTATTGAAAGCAGCGAAATCAAATCGATTTACAGTGTCGAGCATACCGGTTTTCATGAATCCCAGAGCGATAAAGAGAAATGTCAATCCGATAAAGAAAAAGCATACATGCTCAATTTTCTTATTGCCCCTGAATAAGACAAGTATGATTCCGCCAAGACCCAACATTGGATACCAGATCATATCTATATTAAAGGAAAAGCCGAGGGTTGCTATCAGCCAGTTTGAGATTGTAGTGCCAATATTTGCACCCAGAATTACGGCCAGGGCATTTTGAAGTTTGATGATTCCGCTTCCTGCAAAGGCGAGGGTCATGAAGGAAACGATAGAACTGCTTTGTAATAGTGCTGTTGTGATGATCCCGCTTAAAACAGCCTTTGTATTATTTGATGTATTCCTCCTGAGTAGCAATTTAAAATCGCGACTTGCCAATTGGCTCAAAGCAGTTTCCAGCAAATGCATGCCAATCAGGAAGAGTCCCACGCCTCCAAATACCATCCAAATCTTGCTGTCCATAGTTCCCAGGTGCTTATGAATTCAAAAACTAATATAAAACACTTGGGGATATTAATAAATGATAAACCGCATAGCTTCAAAGAACTTTCGTTAGGTTCCAGGCAACTATGCGGTTAATAAATTATGGGGGGAGCTTAGATGACAAGCATTGCATCTCCATAGCTGAAGAAGCGATACTTATCCTTAATTGCTTTTTTATAGGCTTCCATAGCCAGATCATAACCTGCAAAGGCACAGGTCATAATCAACAAGCTGGTCTTTGGTAAATGGAAGTTTGTAATCAGTGCATCTGAAATAGAAAACTTATATGGAGGGTGGATAAAGATATTCGTCCATCCTTCTGAAGGCTTGAGTAGTTTTTCTGCAGTAAAGGATGTTTCAAGTGCCCTCATTGTTGTGGTCCCTACTGAGCAGATGCGATGTCCTTCAGTCTTTGCTTTGTTCACAATCTTGCAAGCCAGGTCATCGATTTTATAATATTCAGCGTCCATTTTATGTTTACTGAGATCTTCAACTTCAATGGGGCGAAAAGTACCCAGACCGGTATGGAGTGTTACTTCAGCAAAACGTATGCCCTGGATTTCCAGTCTTTTGATCAGTTCGATACTGAAATGTAAACCGGCAGTTGGTGCAGCTACAGCACCTTCGTGTTTTGCGTAAACTGTTTGATAGCGCTCACGATCTTCTTCGTCTGGTTTGCGTTTGATATATTTTGGCAGCGGGGTTTCACCCAGATTGCCAAGGATTTGTTTAAATTCTTCTTCAGGCCCGTCGAATAAAAAGCGGATAGTTCTGCCACGTGATGTTGTATTATCGATTACTTCAGCAACCAGTTCGTCTGTTTCCCCGAAGTAAAGTTTATTGCCTACACGAATCTTTCTTGCGGGATCAACGATCACATCCCAAAGGCGGTTTTGTTTGTTTAGTTCCCGAAGCAGGAAAACTTCAATTTTGGCGCCGGTTTTTTCCTTACGGCCATACATCCTTGCCGGAAATACTTTTGTATTGTTAACCACAAAGACATCTTTATCATCGAAATACTCCATGATATCCCTGAAATGCCGGTTTTCTATCTGGCCGGTTTCCCGGTGAACAACCATCATTCGGGCGTCTTCTCTTTTTTTGGTGGGGTATTGGGCAATAAGGTTCAGGGGGAGGTCGAAACGAAACTGGGATAATTTCATGAATTACAACGTTTTAGAACAGCCCATGAAACAAACCCTGATATTTCACCGCAAAATGCAGGCGGTATTTTCAAACCTGATCTTACGGTACCAGGTCTGTTCCTGTTTAGGCTAGGAATTTAGCGTGCAAAGGTAGGGAAAAAAGATTAAAACCCTTTTGAAATATTTCTAGACCTATAATGATCGCCCTGTATGTTAATGGGTCTGGATTTTTTGGAAATTTAATAGAGGTTTTGGAAACCTGGAGGGGTTCTGGAAACCTGGGGAGGTTTTGGAAACCTGGAGGGATTTTGGAAACCTGGGGAGGTTTTGGAAACCTGGGGAGGTTTTGGAAACCTGGAGGGGTTTTGGAAACCTGGAGAAGCCCAATTTCTTTCTAAATCCCTTTAATCCATCTCCCTAATGCATGAAATCCTCTAAATCCTGCTCCTTCCAGGAATAGACTCCACCAACTGCTTTGTATAATTTTCCTTTGGATGGAGGAATACCTCCTTTGCTTTACCTATTTCCACAATTTTGCCTTTTTGCATTACCAGAATACGGTCACTGATATAATGAACTACAGAAAGATCATGGGATATAAAGATCGCGGTGAATTTTAATTCCCTTTTCAGGTCATTAAGGAGGTTAAGCACCTGGGCCTGAACGCTAACATCCAATGCCGAAACAGATTCATCAAAAATGATAAAACCTGGATTTAGTGCAAGTGCACGTGCGATGCCTATTCTTTGCCTTTGGCCACCAGAGAATTCATGTGGATACCGGTTAAAATGATCCGCTTTCAGGTTCACTTTTTCTAATAGTTCCACCACTTTATCCTTTCTGGTTTTATCCGAATTATAGATCCCGTGAACTTTTAGCGGCTCTGTAATGGCTCCACCTACGGTAAGCCTGGGATTGAGTGATGAATATGGATCCTGGAAAACTATTTGGATCTCTTTACGCAGTTCTTTCCATTCATGGCGCGTAATACTTGCAATGTTGCGATGCTGAAATATGATCTCACCTGCTGTTGGTTTAACTAACCCGAGCAACGTTCGGCCGAGGGTTGTTTTGCCGCAGCCGGATTCGCCAACAAGTCCAAGTGTCTCTCCTTGGAAAACTTCAAAATCCACTTCATCAACTGCTTTAACTGGTGGAGATCCTTTATGACCAGGAAACCAAACACTAAGGTCTTTCACCTGCATCAAAACAGGGCTACTTTCTGAAAATTTCGGTGACTGATCAGGTTCTTTTGAAACAACTACACTTAAGGGCAGATCAGGAACCGCAGTCAGATCTTCCCTGATAAAATCACTTACAACGGGGAGGCGTACATGTTTTGGATGAAGCGCAGGACTGCAGGCCAGCAGGGCTTTGGTATAAGGATGTTGAGGTTGTTCCATAATTTGCTTCACCCAGCCTTCTTCAACGATTGATCCCTTAAACATTACCATTATCCTATCAGCCAATTCCGATACGATACCAAGGTCATGGGTAATAAAAATGACACCCATTTCTTCCTCTTTCTGCAAATTCCTGATCAATTGAAGGATGGTCTTTTGAACGGTCACATCTAATGCCGTTGTTGGTTCATCGGCAATAAGCAGGTCAGGCTTGCAACTCATGGCCATAGCGATCATTACACGTTGTTTTTGTCCGCCACTTAATTGGTGTGGGTACCTGCTGAATATTGAACCGGGGTTTGGTAATTGAACCCGTTCAAACAACTGTATTGTCTTTATGGCTGCATCTTTTTTGGAAACAGCCTGATGCAATCTGATGGCTTCGGCAACCTGTTCGCCGCAAGTTATGACAGGGTTAAGGGAAGTCATGGGTTCCTGGAAAATCATGGAAATATTGTTTCCCCGGATGTGGGAAAGTTCCTGCTCGCGGGAACCAAGCAAATTAATTTCGGTTATACCATCAGGTGAGAAAAGTATCCTCCCTTTATCATATAATGCGGGAGGTGCCTGTAATAATTGTAAAATGGAAAGTGAAGTGACCGATTTACCCGAACCAGATTCCCCAACAATGGCCAGGATTTCCCCCCTGTTTACAGAAAAGGAAATATCCTTCAGTGCCTGGAATTTTCCCGCTTCCGTTTTGAAACTTACAGAGAGATTATTAACCTGTAGTAGGGGTTTCATTTACCAGGCCAAAATTATTTGTGTGATTGCTTCAATGTAAAACCGAATGTAAATTTCATTTGGACATAAATTCTCTGGTACATCAGAAACGCAAATGTCTGACCGTTAAACCGTCATTAATCAGTTGCTTAAGTGAATCTATCCCAATTCTTAAGTGATCTTCTACAAAATCGCTCGTCACTTTTCTGTCGCTTTCTTCTGTTTTTACGCCATCCGGTATCATCGGTTGGTCGCTAACCAGTAACAATGCACCGGTTGGGATCTTATTATAAAACCCAACAGAAAAAATAGTGGCAGTCTCCATATCAATGGCATAGGCCCTAATTTTTTGCAGGTAAGCTTTAAATTCTTCATCATGTTCCCAGACCCTGCGGTTTGTTGTGTATACTGTACCGGTCCAGTAATCCACTTCATTGTCCCTGATGGTTGTGGAAATCGCCTTTTGTAAAGCAAATGCAGGTAAGGCCGGCACTTCTGGTGGGAAATAATCGTTGGAGGTACCCTCACCCCGGATTGCCGCTATGGGTAAAATCAGGTCTCCCAGTTTGTTTCTTTTTTTTAGGCCGCCACATTTGCCCAGGAAAAGTACTGCTTTGGGGCTAATGGCCGTTAAAAGGTCCATTATAGTAGCCGCTGTTGGGCTACCCATTCCAAAATTAATAATAGTGATGCCTCCGGAAGTGGCGCATTGCATGGGTTTGTCTTTTCCAACTACGGGAACATTGTTCCATTGGGCAAACATGTTTACGTAATTACTGAAATTTGTGAGCAGGACATACTCGCCGAAATTTTCGAGCTGTTCTCCCGTATACCTGGGTAACCAGTTCTTTACGATCTCATCTTTGTTTGTCATATAATTGGTTTCTACTGTTACACTTCGCATAAAAATACTAATTACTTTGCAGGCATGATAAAAATTGCTTTTCCGGAGCCATCTTTCCGAACCAGGAACCAATTTGGGAATATGGAGTTGTTTGATGAAATCCGGAAAACCTGGGTCAGGATCACTCCGGAAGAATGGGTGAGACAGAATTTTATTCAATGGCTGATACAGGTAATGAAATATCCCTCTGCTATGATTGCGGTTGAAAAAGAGCTATCACTGGGTGAATTGAAAAAGCGATTTGATTTGCTGATATACAACAGTCAACATAATCCCTGGATGATGATTGAATGTAAAGCCCCAGAAGTTGAATTAACAGAGAAGACGATCATGCAGATTTTGCGATATAATATGTCTGTCCCGGTTTCTTATCTGGTGATTACAAATGGCCATTACTGTTATGCTGCCAGCATTATCGAGGGCAGGGCTGAATGGATAAATGAACTCCCGGCATTTGCATAAGGGGAGAATATTTTATTGATCAGGTGTTGATGGCTGTTATTTTCCACTTTCGATTTTCCACTTTCGATTTTTATCCCTTATAGTCCATCTTATACCTGATCATAATATCCGCTTCTCCTCCAGCCCATTTCCTGCAAAGATAAAGTCCCAGGTCTATCGATGATGTAACTGCGCCGGCAGTAATACAATCTCCATCTTCAACGATTCTGTCATATAAAACTTCTTTGCAAAATGGTTTCAGCATTTCATAAGCATCAAAGTGTGTTGTTGCTTTTTTTTCTTTCAAAAAACCGGCTGCACCAAGGATAAGGCTTCCCGTACAAACAGAAATTTTACATGGTATCTTACCGGCTGATTGTATCCATTTAATAAAAGTTTCGTCATACATGTACTCCCTGGTTCCTTTCCCGCCAGGAATTATAATTGCATCATATACAGATAAATCATTTTTTACCTGATTTGGCTTAATCTGTAAACCTCCATGTTCTTCTACCATTGGAGTTATTGCACAAAAATCCCAGGTCATATCGGGTAAATAACCTGCATATTTTAATCTGGTTACTGGTTCATATATGCCAGCCAGATCAAGCAGTGTAATACCATCGAAAATGATAAACGCAATATTCATGATTGTAAATTACAGGAATGTACTTCAAAGGTAGGTTTCTGCGGATATTTTCAATAACCACAGGCTATAAAATGAAAGCATGATGGTTGAAAAATAAAAAAGCGCCGGTATTTGCCGGCGCTTTACATCAGATATTAATCAATTATGGGAAAATCCCTAATTCAGAATAACTTAACCCTACTTTATTTATAGCTACCACAAAAGAAGCCGTACGCATATCCTTGATAGATGGATTAGCTTTCCAGCATTCCAGAATTTCATGGGTAGCATTGATCATCGTTTCCTCTAATCCGCTATTTACCAGGTCAACTT
>JAHEEX010000289.1 GCA_024640465.1 Sphingobacteriales bacterium
TTGCTCCCTCCGGTTTCCGGCTCTGTACTTCGCGGATCTTCACCAGGTGCTCAAATCGTTCTTCCAATGTCTCCACATGGCCAAACATCATGGTTGCGGAAGTAGTGATATTTTGCTGATGGGCCTCGGCCATCACATCCAGCCATTCCTGAGCACCACATTTGCCTTTGCTGATGAGTCGGCGTACGCGATCGATCAGGATCTCCGCACCGGCTCCAGGCAATGAATCCAGCCCTGCTTCTTTGAGGGCTTTCAGCACTTCGCGGTGGGTGGATTTTTCCAGTTTGGTGATATGCGCCACTTCGGGTGGCCCGAGGGCATGTAATTTGATATTGGGAAATTCGGCTTTGATCTTCCGGAAAGTATCGGTATAAAAAGCGAGCCCGAGTTCCGGGTGGTGCCCACCCTGTAACAACAGCTGATCGCCACCGTATTTCAGGGTTTCGGCTATCTTTACCCGGTAGGTATCCATATCAGTTATATAGGCTTCTGCATGACCGGGAATACGGTAGAAATTGCAAAACTTGCAATTGGCCACGCAGACATTGGTGGTATTGACATTGCGGTCGATCTGCCAGGTCACTTTTCCATGGGGCACCTGCTTTTTGCGCAGATCATCGGCAATCTGCATCAGTTCCGTTAACGGCGCTTCCTTAAAAAGGGTAAGTCCTTCTTCCGCGGTTAAAAAAGAAAAGGACAGGGCTTTCTGGTATAATTCGGGTAAACTGCTCATGTATTATTCTTTCACTGTAAAAAACAAATGTACAACAGGAATGGTTCCCGGAAAGAGATGGTAATTTGATAAATGGCAAACCTTTTCGCTAAATAAATCGTTATTTTTAGGTAACAGGCAGCCTTTCCCCAACTTTGTTTGCCCTGTTACTGAACTATGGCCCCTAAAGCTATTTTATCCTTTTTCTTTTTATATCTGCTTGTTTCTTTTTCTGCGCAGGCACAGGAAGAATTTTCAGAGCCCCCCGCCAGGAAATTAGCCACTGTTCCGCTTAGAACCCTCAGCGGTGGAGTTGTATTACTTAAGGCAACCGTTAATAATTACCCGGACAGCCTGAATTTTATACTGGATACAGGAAGCGGCGGAATTTCCCTGGATTCAACTACCTGTATTGAGTTGAATATTCCGCTTGCATCATCAGATAAAACCATACGGGGCATTGGGGGGATTCGTAATGTAAAATTTTTATATAATGCTAAGCTTCACCTGCCCGGGCTTACGGTAGACAGCCTGAATTTTCATGTGAATGATTATGAGATCCTTACCAGTGTTTACGGGATCAAGATTGACGGTATTATCGGGTACAATTTTCTCAGCCGGTATATTGTGAAACTGAACTACGATACCATGCTGATGGAAATATTTACACCCGGAGAGCTCAAATATCCCAGGGGTGGTCATTTGCTCAAGCCGCTGCTGACATCCATCCCCATACTGACATTGAATTTCAAGGAAAAAGAGAAATATCAAAATCGTTTTTATTTCGATACAGGGGCGGGCCTGAGCTTTTTGTTATCGGAAGATTATATCAGGGATAGTGGTCTTCTGAAAAATAAAAAGAAACCACCACTGCTCACACAAGCTGAAGGACTGGGCGGCAAAATGACGATGCGGTTAACAACGACCAATGAAGTGAAGCTTGGGCCATATAAATTCAAGAATGTACCTACCTTTTTATTTGATGATGAATTCAATGTTACTTCTTATCCATTTCTCGGCGGCCTGATCGGCAATGATTTATTGCGCCGGTTTAATGTTATCCTTAATTACAAAAAGCGTGAAATACACATTATCCCAAACAAGGCTTTCAAAGAACCATTTGATTATGCATATACAGGATTAGGGGTGTATTATGTTGATGGGAAAGTGGTGGTGGAGGATGTGGTCAAAGGTTCTCCGGGTGAAGAAGGTGGATTTCTGCCGGGGGATGTAATTCTTGGTATAGATAATAACTATAGCAATAATATCCAGGTATATAAATCCATGATGCAAAACCTGGGGAATAAGATGAAATTTGTAATTCTGCGAAATGGCTCCCCGGAAGTGCTTTACTTAAAGGCCAAAAGCATATTATAATCATGCTTCCATCCGTACAAGAACGGATAAACGATTATTCAGGATCAATTCCTTTTCCTTTCCCCCGATTAAACAGATATTTGCACTATGATAAAATATGAAAGGTTTGTTTTGTCTAACGGACTAAAGGTGTTGGTACACCAGGACAAGAGTACGCCTATGGCGGTGGTAAATGTTTTATATGATGTAGGTGCAAGGGATGAAGATCCTGCACATACCGGTTTTGCACATCTCTTTGAACACCTGATGTTCGGAGGCTCTGTGAATATTCCGGTCTATGATGAACCGCTGCAGAACGCCGGCGGTGAGAATAATGCGTATACGACAAATGATCTTACGAACTATTACTGCCAGTTGCCGGCTGAGAACCTGGAAACGGCTTTCTGGCTGGAAAGCGACCGCATGCTCAGCCTGGCTTTCAGCGAAAAGAGCCTGGATGTGCAGCGTAAGGTGGTTTGTGAAGAATTTAAAGAACATTATATCAATAAGCCCTATGGGGATGCCTGGAAGATCATGCGCGACCTGGCGTATAAGCATCATCCGTATAAATGGATGACCATCGGATTAGAGCTCAGTCATATTGAAAAAGCGCAGCTGGATGATGTCAAAAGATTTTTCTTCAAACATTATACTCCGGTAAATGCCATATTAGTTGTTGCCGGAAATGTTTACCTCGACCAGGTTCGGCACCTTGCCGAAAAATGGTTTGGTGGTATTCCCCCAGGTGTAAAGTACAACCGCAACCTGCCGGTTGAACCTGCCCAGCAGGAAGCCCGCAGAATGGTTGTTAAGGCCAAAGTGCCGCTGGATGCTTTTTACAAAACCTGGCATATGTCTGCGCGTATGGATCAACGTTATTATGTGGCCGACCTTGCCGGGGATATGCTTGGCGGTGGCGGGTCATCCAGGTTGTATCAATCGCTTGTAAAAGAGAAAAAACTCTTCAGTAATATCGACTGTTTCCATTTTGGAAGTACCGATGCCGGGTTATTTTCCATTGAAGGGAAGCTGGTAAAAGGTGTTGACATCAATGCAGCGGAAGCTGCCGTAGATGAGGAACTGGAAAAAATGAAAACGACTTTAGTGGAAGAAAAGGAATTACAGAAAGTAAAAAATAAAACAGAAAGCATCATGGCATTTGAGGATATGAGTGTCATGAGCAGGGGAAGCAGCATTGCCTATTATGAATTACTGGGTGATGCCATGCTGATGAATACCGAGCTGGAAAAATACCAGGCAGTAACTGTAGATGATATCCGGCAGGAATGCCGCCAGTTATTCAGGCCCGAAAACAGCAATACTGTACACTATCTGGCCGAAAATTGATCATAAAGAATTGTATTCAAAAAGAAATAACAAACATGCCGGAAACGACGATATTAAACAGAAAAGTTCCACCACCAATAAAAGACGCAATTGATTTTAACCTCGAGCTGAAAGCCTGTCAGCGCTTTACACTGGATAACGGGGTGGAAGTATATGCGATTGATGCAGGGGCCGAAGAAGTGTTACAACTTGAAATGGTGTTTTACGCAGGCAACTGGTATGAAGACAAAAACGGCATTGCTGCAGCTGCAAATTTCCTCCTGAAAAACGGCACCTCTAAACGTACTGCTTTTGAGATAAATGAACATTTCGATTATTATGGCGCTTACCTGAACCG
>JAHEEX010000123.1:0-3951 GCA_024640465.1 Sphingobacteriales bacterium
ATGGAAGGATTTTGTTCTTCGCTTCCGGCCATAGAATAGATTTTAGTAGAGTCATCAATAGTGCCGTCAATATCGTTTACACCAAAAGATAATGTCAGTTGCGCATTTTGTCTGCCCAGCATTGGCCAGTAAGCTTTCAAATGGGGGAAATTATCCATATATATCCTGGCTACGGCATACATCTTCATATCTTCTATCACCGTTGTTTCAGGCACATGACTCATCTCGTTATCGAAATTCCGGAATTTTAGTGGGATGAAAGTGTTGAAACCTTTTGTCCTATCCTGCATAGACCTTAATTGTTCCATATGGTCAATGCGGTGATGATATTTTTCAACATGTCCATAGAGCATGGTTGCATTACTGTGCATTCCCAATTTATGGGCCTCTTCATGTATGTCAAGCCAGCCAGCCCCATCAACTTTATCAGCGCAAATCAATTCCCTTATTTCCGGTGCAAAAATTTCAGCACCACCTCCGGGAAGTGAATCAAGTCCTGCTTGGTTTAAAAGTTTCATTCCTTCCGCTCTGCTAAGTTTGGCCTTTCTGAACATATAATCCAGTTCAACAGCGGTAAAACCTTTAATATGCAGATCTGGCCTATGTGCTTTGATCTTTTGTAAGAGTCCGGCAAAATAATGGATATCCATTTTCGGATGAACGCCCCCTACTATATGAACTTCTGTAATGGGTTTGCCATCATATTCTTTCACTTTATCCATCATCTGGTCTACGCTTAATTCCCATCCTTCTTCCCGGTTATTATACAGCCTGGAATAGGAGCAGAATTTGCAGGAAAAAACGCAGACATTGGTTGGTTCAATATGAAAATTTCTGTTGAAATATGTTCTGTGGCCGTGTTTTGACTCCCTGATGAAATTGGCCAATGCCCCGGTAAGTGCTAAAGGTGCTTCTTCAAAAAGCATCAAAGCTTCGGTCTCATTGATACGCTCTCCGTTTAGAATCTTGAAAGATAAAATGCTAAGGGCTGATGATAATGTAGATCCGCTGATTATGGTTTCAATCGCTTGCCTGTTCATAACCTCTTTTCTTTTTTGCAAAATTAGGGCTTTAATCCCGGTTAGAAATAATCTGTGAACCTATTTGCTTCAACAAGCAAATAGGTTGAACTTTTTTTGGGCTAGTTCTGTTTCACAACCCTTTCGGTTATTACCTTATCGGTATACAGTAACCTTACAGTATAAATGCCGGCAGGTAGTGTACCAAGATTAACTTCAATCCGGGAAGAACTGGTTCCTGTATTTATAATATTACTATAAACCCGTTGACCCAATGAATTATATATATCAAATCCTTTGAAATTTTTGGTGTCCGGGTACAGTTGAATGGCGAATTTCTGCTGGAATGGATTCGGGCTGATCAAATAGCCATTATTTTTTAACCTTGCAGGCAGTATTTTGGTGAAAATATTAATATCGTCAATAAAAATATTATTTTCTGTATTACTTGTATTCCTGAAATTAACCAGGAAAGTATTGCTTGTACCCAGGATTGTTGTGAGGTTCAATTCTTCTTTTCTCCATTCCTGTTGTGTTCTTGGAATAAATTCAGAAGTAACCCCTTTATTTACATTTCCCAAAGTTTGTAATTCTGCACCCCATTTCTGGTAAACAGAAGTATATGATTTTCCGCAATCAGTTGACACCAATATTTCTAATGTATCTAACGGCACCTCTGTACTTCCGGGAAAACTAAGTGTTGCCGCAGAAAGCTGAAAATGCAGATAAACAGAATCAACATTGGCATAATTTACCAGTGGGGAAATAAATTCATCTACCTGGCCGCCTGGCGCATAGTTGAAATTCTTCATGAGCATGGAAGAAACCCCGTTTCTTGCGGCAATTTTAGAATTAATCCAGCTGTTGTTATTATCAGGATTGACCTGGTTCCATTGATCAGGCGGAAATGTATTTCCTTCAAAACTTTCAGTAACGGGAAGGGATACCTGCTTTTTAACACCGAATGTCAACCTGGCTGTATCATTGATTTTCAAATCGTCTGTAAGGCCATTAGGCTCAGCTGTATAAACAGTCAGGTTCCTGTTGCCCGTTGCAACAGTAGACCTGGAAAGCTTAACCGTACTTCCCTGTAACCTGGTTATACTGCCAGACCAGTTGGTGGATTGAACAGGTCCGCCATCAATGCTGTATGATATCTTCAATGATTTTAAAGTATCTTTTCCCAGGTTGACAAAGCTTATTTCAGGCAATACCTCTGTTTCACAAACAACCGGGATAGGGGAGTTTATACGCAGAACAGAAGCATCCCTGTTTGGGAATTGTGATTTGGTTACATTGATATCATCCAGGTAGATATTATTGCCAAAATTATTGATGTTGCGGAAGCTAATGATGATCTTTTCGAAACCTGCGTAAGCGGAAAGATTTACATTTTCTAGGCGCCATTCGTTAACCGTAGGAATATATTCTGCGTTTAAAGCGCCTGGCCTTGTGGCAAGGTCTTCACCAAATTTTCTCCATTCCCTTTTGAATGTTGCACCACAATCTGTTGAAACCCAAATCTCGAGCGTGTCAGAGGTTTGCAGGTCATACAGTGCAGCTGCCATCCTGAAACTAAGATTCAATGAGTCGCTGTTGATTGCATTTAACAAGGGGGTGCGCAGATCTGAAAATTTACCAGGCTCATTACTGTTATAATTATCAAATTTAACAGAGGCGGCACCGCTGAAACTGGCTGTGGTAGTTCTGGACCAACGGAAACTGCTGCTGCCATTTGTAAATTGAGACCAGCCGTTGGGAGGGAATGTAACAGATTCAAATCCTTCAGTAAAGGGAAGCTCAGTTGGCGTACTTACGCTAACGGTTACCTTACTTGTATCATTTGAGGAATTCTGGTCAACTCCACCGTTTGGATTTGTGATATATGTTTTAAGTGTAAAAGTGCCGGTTGGTAAATTGATCTGTGGTAAAATGAAAACAGTTTCTTCTGATATTTTTAATGAGCCGGACCAGGAGTAACTTGAAATCGGTCCATTGTCAATCTGTAAGTTGATGGTAGCTCCAGTGAGCGTTTGATTGCCGTAATTTTTAATTCTGATCCTTGGGTTAACCAACTGAGAACAGAAATTCTCACAGGTATTAGGGAATTCTATATTTGGAATAGCTGCATCAAGATCATTATTAGGTGCAAGTTTAAAGGAGACAATCCTCGTTTTCCAACTGGAAGGGCCTGAACCATACATGCCGCAAAACCAGAAAAGGGAATCATTCGATGCATCCGGAATGATCTCGTTATAATCACCCCACCTGTTTCCGAAAGTGCCATATCCGGTTCCCAGTATGGCGTCTGTTTCCTGGTAACTCATCAGGTTTACGGGATCATTGTTGTTACGACCCGTAAGGCTGATCGAAGCATATCTCGCAGCGCTGCTGCTATTATACCCCATGGCAATCTGCCCTTTACCATTCATGGCTATTGCACCCATAAACCGGTGCATCGTTGGAGTATTGTTACAGGTGAAATCATCCTGTGGGGCAAACGTGCCCTGTTGATAAACAGACCAGGATGATACAGAACTTCTGAATTCATACCACCTTAGTCCGGAAACCGAACTACCGGTAGCGTCTACTGTATGATTTCCTACTATGGATTGGTAAGCGCCAAAATTCCGGTAATAGGGCCTGTTCATAAATCGGCTTGAAATTACATCATAACCATTGCCCGATAAGGATGGTGCGCAATTCCTGGAGCCACAGACATTGCTGCGGAAAGGTGCCACTGCCATACTTGATTCAATTCGGGCAACTGAATTTGCGGGGTTGGCAAAATCAACTTTAAAGGTAATGATCCCAACACTGTCTACGTCTGACTGACTTGCCGTATAATCATCATCACTATAATACAGGAACATACCGGGTGTTCCTGCGGGAGCTGGCGTATTACCCAGCAGAGATACCGGGCACATTGAAT
>JAHEEX010000123.1:3961-10612 GCA_024640465.1 Sphingobacteriales bacterium
GTCGGGGTTGCTGAACCTGAACCGTTGTACTTCCACAACAGAATCCCCGGCAATCATTCTCGCTTTATTAAATGCCCATACAGAATTTCCAATATAAGAACCTGAAAAATCCCTGGTCATACCATACCAGGCATCATGCCAGTTGGCATATTTGGGATAATCAGGGAAAAAACTGTTGTCAGAAAATTCATATATATACCATGATCCTAATGGGTCACTGGTCTGCGATACTGCAAAGATCAGGGTATTTACACTTGCGCCTGTTTGAGATGAATCGCCGAACTCCGTCATCACGAACCTGTTTTCCAACTGATCATACCATGCAATGCAATCACCTCCACCATTATAACTGCTTCCCGGTAACTGGTCCATAAATGCCTGAAGGCCTAATGCACCGCCATTTTTATCAAAAATGCGGAAATATGCACTGCCATTCTGACCATTGACCATTTCAAGAATATGGTTAGGCCCAACAGCAATGGTAGGGTCGCCTGGAGATACATTGGCAATCGGGATCCCATCAAAATTTCTGTTTATCACCGCTGCATCCCATTCCAGGGAATTACCCTCCATCATTTTTAGCGGTTGATCCTGACCGTTAGAAATGGATACATTGTTTTTTTTGTCGTACCCTTTTTGCCAGAGTGGGTCGGGGCCACTAAAACGGCTGCCGTAGTTTGTAAATGTCAGGGGGTCAAGGTCGCGGGCAAAGATCAATCCTTTTTCATCCCTCATCTTGATACGTAAAAGCGGATTTGAATTATCTGGTTTCCAGTTTTTAAGAGGGCCTGTGATGGCTGTTCTGTGCCCTTTTACTATAGATGGATTTTTGGGCACTTGTGCCGATAGGATATTTTGTAAGAAAACCAGAAACAGTACTGGTACAAATTTCCGCATACGGGTTGATTAGTTTATCTCCAACGGGCCAGGACAAAGTATAAAAATAATGGGCAAAAATATCCTTTTTCAGGCAAAAACAGTGTTAATCCCTCCTAAATTATGGCCCAAACTTAAGCCGGGATTGATTAAGCGAGTGCCCCTGCAATACAAGCGCACATCAAACAGGCAATAGTTCCGCCTATTAACGCTTTGAACCCTAATTCCGTGAGATTTTTTCGTTGGTTCGGAGCAAGCTGACTGATTCCGCCGATCTGAATACCAATTGATGCAAAATTGGCAAATCCACATAATGCATATGTTGTTATCAGAATAGATTTGGGATCGACGATACTGCCACTTGTTTTCATTTTGGCAAAGCTGATATATGCCTGGAATTCATTGATGATTGTCTTTTCTCCCAATAACTGGCCTACCTGTATCATTTCCTTGCCATCAACCCCAATCATCCAGGCTATGGGGGAAAAAATATATCCCAGCAGCATCTGGAATGAAAGCCCGTCGTACCTACCCCCACTCAGTTGTTTGATCGTTTCGTTTAACCCTAAATGATAGCCAATTGAACCAAGTATCCAATTGAGTACATACATGAGTGAAGTAAAAACGATCAGCATGGCGCCTACATTAACTGCCAGTTTGAGCCCGTCTGTTGTTCCCAGGGATATTGCATCCAGTGCATTATCGCCCAGTTTTTCCTTACTGATTTCAATTTTTGTATCAATTTTCTCCGTTTGCGGAAATAGTATTTTTGAACAAACAATGGCTGCCGGAGCACTCATGATCGACTGGCTCAGGAGGTGGAGTGCAAAGTATTTTTGTTGTACCACATCCGTTCCGCCAAGGAAGCCAACATATGCGGCAAGAACGCTTCCGGCAGTATTGGCCATGCCACCAATCATAATACAGAGAATCTCACTGCGGTTCATTTTTTCCAGAAAAGGGCGTATCATCAGGGGTGCTTCTGTTTGCCCAAGGAATATATTTGCGGCAGTAGAAACGCTTTCGGCACCGGAAATCTTTAATTTACTCAGGAATAAAGCGAAGAAATATACTACTTTCTGTAAAAGCCCCAGATAATACATCAGGGCCGAAATGGCAGCAAAAAATATGATATTGGGTAGAACCTGAACGGCAAAAACATAGGCCCAGCTGCCGGTTGGATCGGCGAGGTTGCCAAAAATAAATTCAATGCCTTTATGCGCCAGGTTAATGACTTCCACAAATTTCTCCGAACACCACTGAATAAATATCCGAAAGATATTGAATCTCCCATGTGTCAGAACCCCAAGTGCAAAAGCAATCTGTGCCACGATTCCTATCCCTACAAGTTTCCAGTTAACAGCCTTTCGGTTATTACTTAAAAGGAAGCAAAGGCCTATCAGAAAGGCCATACCTATGAATCCCCTGCCTAAATTTTCCCATTGCGGTTGCATATCTGAAACTATATTTCTGCTTAAACTAAAAGGTTTCCTCTCAAAGAAAAAGATCTATACGAAGAAGGAAAGATAATGCCTTTATTGATAAGGATTCCCCGGAATTATTTTTTTTTAAGGAGGGGGCCATTTCGTTAGTAAAAGATTTATAAACTTGTTACGGTATTTGACATTTCATGCATGTGTTAAAAGCGTTTGAACCTGGCTTTCAGCAATTCAAATAAACCGGCTATATCAGCAGAAATATTGAATTTCAATATCAACCAACCAAATACGAGGATAAATGAAACAGACCTGATGGCAACATTGAGGAAAATATTGCCCGTATCGGGAATAATATATATGATCAGGAATACCAGGATGCCAATCAATATGGCTTTACCATTTTCAACAGTAAATGGCTGTAATTTAAAAATTCTCCAGATCATTAAGAACCGGGTAAAATTAAATACCAGGAGTGCAATGAGGTTTCCGTATGCTGGTCCTATTACATTATATTTTTTGGTAAGCCAGTAGTTTAATGGAATGGATAAGGCTACCAGTAACATATTTGTCAGAAATTCAAATTTCCAGTATTTGGATAACAGCAGTATTTGTGTATTCAGGCCGGTTGCCAGGTCAATAAGTTTGGCAATGCCACTGATCAGTACAATCATACCCAGGGCCTGGTAATCTTGCCCGAGAAATTTGGTGGCATCCCCGATATTTAACAACACCAGGGAAAAAATGGCCATTCCAAGGACGAGAAGGTTCAAGGCTGTTTTTTTATAGAGCGAATCAATCTTTGCCAGGTTCCTGTTTTTCCAGGCTTCTGCAATGAAAGGGGTAGTTATGGAAATCAGGCTCCGTTGGGGTACATCCATTACCGTTACCAGGTAAGTTGCGATGGTAAAAACCGCTGCATCAGACAAACCACCAGATGATTGACTCGCGATGATGATGGTGTCATTTGTTCGGGCAATAATATTAAGCATGGCGCCGCCAAAAACAAAAAGCCCGAAACTGAACATTTTCCCTTTTAAGCGACTCGTTACTTTACTGATAGAAAATTGTAGCGGGAAATTTCCTTTACGGGAGAGGCTATACAGGAAAATCAAAACAGGGATCAGGAAAATATAAGCATAAAGATTTATGAATTGATTAAAATTCAAAATCCCGGCAATGAATAAAACAATTATTACGGTAGTGAATAGCCGAAATGCAAATTCTTTTAGCGCATTTGACAGCACTGTTTTTTTCTGGCTCCAGGCATGCGCTTCAAAAATGCTGAAAAAGACCAATGTTATGGTAAAAGGATATACCAGGTCGAAATAATCTACAAACAGCGGAGACCTTGCCCCAAATTTCCTTATGATCATGGGCTTGAAATGCGGAAGCAGCAGGAGCAGCAGCAGGGAGCCTGTAACACCCAATAATATGGTTAATAAAGGAAGGTCGTTTTTATTTTTGGGCAGGTAGCCCTGGTAGAAAGGGAAAAATTTCAGCGTTATGGGGATCGCGCCCAGAGTACACAGTGTAGCAAACAAAAGTGCTACATCAAGTAAAATCCGTGTCAGCCCTATTTGCTCCGGTGTAAAATATTTCGGGAAAAGAATGAGTATATTAATTGCCCCGATCGCAAAACCGATGTAGATAAAAATGCTGGATAATATACTTTGTTTACGGACGATGCCCATGCTCCAGGATAATTTTTAAGAATGTTTTCCCCGGATTTGGGTCGTATTGGTTCTGTGCCGTATTAAATGCATTCAGGCCCATTTCCGGCCATGCAGATTTTTTCTGCCAGGCACGCTCCAGTGCATTGTCAAATGAAAAAACATTGGCTCCTTCAGCAATAAAACCATTATATCCATCCCTGATCCATTCCATATGTCCTCCGGTATCAGTAGCTACAACCGGCCTTCCGCATAACATTGCTTCAACCACCGCCAGTGGAATGCCTTCGCACAATGAAGGCATCAACAGGATCTGATTTTGTTCCCATACTTTCCGGATATCATTTGTCCTGCCTTTAAAATGAACCCTGTCTTCCAGTTTGAAAAAAGAGCAAAGATCTTTGATATACCTTTCATCATCACCGCTTCCGTAAATATTCAGTTGCCATTCCCTTCCAGCCCATTTTTCCGACCTCAGTACATCGAAAAGAATATCATGCCCTTTATGATTTACCAGTAAATTAGCCACCATCGCAAATTGAACAGCAGGCCCATTTTCTGTATAGGGTATTATACCAATTTCAGACAGGTTCACGGGGTTCCTGACAAGCAGGCTGTTTTCTATATTATCGAGCAGGTGTCTTCTCGCAACTGCAGCATTTCTTTCAGATACAAACATCACTTTGGCGGCATGGTGAAATGCATTTCGGATAACGCCAGCCTCAATTTCATTGATTGGGCGACTGTATTCAACATTTACCTGTGTATTGATGAGGTATGGTGTTTTATACTTCGTTAAGAGTTGAATTAATTCCGGATCATCTTTTATGGAGTAACAGGATCCGCTATAAATAACAATATCAGGCCTGGCCCTGAAAATATCCTTAAACGGATTAAATATTTTATTGAGCAGGAAATTCAATCCTTTTGTAGCTACCCGTTTATACAGGCCGGTACCGGGGGGAATATATCCCCTTCTCACAAAAATAGTAGCACCTGCATCAGCAAGGGATTTAAATTGAGGGGATAAACTCCCGCGGTCATAAGCAGAAATAAAAACCTCATGGCCATGAACCATTGCTTCCCGGGCCGCATGAGCCCACAGTTCTTCACTACCACCCCAGGGGTCCTTAACTATGGATATAAAAGCAATCTTCATGCGTCATTGTTTCTCTGCCAGCAAAACATTGTTCAGGTATAGGTCCTGTCTTCTTGGCAATATTTTTCCTAAGATAAGAGCCATTACATTATTAGTGGTGAAAACAAAAAACCTCAGCACAGACCTGAGCACGGGAATATTTTTAAAAAAGGATAATATATGCAGGTTCCAGTACACAATCCGAAGTTGTGTGATGGCTTCTATATTACCACCTGTTTTTTCATAAGCCAGCACTTTAAATCCGTTAGATATAAACATATGTTTGATGGCAAAAGAAGTGTACCTGGCATAATCAGACGGAACTTCATGTTCCCCAAAAGCAAAAGGACAAGTGATTAATATTTTCCCGCCTGGTTTTAAAACCCTCTTTAATTCCAGCATAATTTCAGGTAAGTTAAAGATATGTTCAAAGACCTCACTGCTGAATATGGAGTCGAAGTAATTATCCGGAAAGGGGAGGGTTTTGCCATCATAAAAAACATCCACTTTGTCCTGGTGATATGTTTCTCCTTCTGCCTGGTAGTCTACACCAATATATTCATCAACCGTAAAAAGTGACGCATATGGTTTTAGTCCACAACCGAAATCCATCATTCGACCCTTTAACTGCGGTGCATAAGTTGATATTTTCCGGAAAAGTGAAGTACGGATCAGGTATAATGGATGTGTGATATCCGGGTTAAATTCTTTTGAGATGTTACTGATAATATGACTCATCGGACTCTTTAAGGCTTGGTAATTTGCCAAAAATAAACAATGTAGTCCCATCAAACTTAGATAATTCACAATTTTTGACTTATTTGCAGTCAATCTCTTTAAATATGGTATTGAAATACCTGAATAAGTTCACAGCCAGATTCGGATACCAGATAACGCCCGATAAAGCCCCTTTGCAGCCAGACATAGCTGCTGATGCTTTATTTGTATCCTTATATAATCAGGTGCGCCCATATACCATGACCTCTCCCGAAAGGCTTTTTTCTTTATACCAATCTGTTCAATATGTTATATCCAATAAAATCCCAGGGGATTTTGTGGAGTGTGGTGTATGGAAAGGGGGAAGTTGTATGATGATGGCGCTGATGTTAAAGCGATTAGGCATCAACGATAGAAAGATTTTCCTCTATGATACATTTGAAGGAATGTCTGAACCTTCAGATGCAGATAAACAATTCAGCGGAGAAAATGCAAATGACTTGTTGAATAAAGCGGATAAGGCTGATGAAAATTCTGTATGGTGTTACTCAACCCTGGAAGAGGTGCAGTCAAATGTTTACTCCACAGGGTATGACCCGCAAAATTTTATTATTACAAAAGGGAAAGTAGAGGATTCAATTCCAGGCGTAATTCCCGGTGGAATTTCCATACTAAGGCTTGATACAGACTGGTATGAATCCACCTATCATGAACTCATACATTTATATCCTTTATTAACAGAAAACGGAATACTTATCATCGATGACTTTGGTCATTGGGAAGGGGCTAAAAAGGCTGTGTTGCAGTATTT
>JAHEEX010000124.1 GCA_024640465.1 Sphingobacteriales bacterium
GGGATCCCATTGGCATTGGCGCGGAAATTATACAGGTCGTTATAAAGAACATGTTCCACTATGCGTTGGGGATAGTGGCCATTTACCGGGTAGCCAACATGCATGCTGATGGTTTTGTCACTGGTATTGACAAAACTATAAACTCCTTTCACCACGGCAAATCCCGGGTAGAGGTTAACCAGGATCAGTTCTTTCTGCATGACCACTTTGCCAAAATGGATACTGTCTGCCGGAAACAATGGATAAAACTGACCGCCAACCCCGGCATTCCAGATACCCGGCATGGCAATATTGGCTGATACATTAATCGAAATCAGGTAAAAGAAGGCAAGTACGGTCCATTTCTTCATAAAAAGATTCTGTGAAGCGTAAAACTATGAAATCCCCAGCCTGCTTAATCAATTTTTGGTAATAATGAATCCACAGCTTACTTTTGGGATGTGAACAAACAAATGCATATCCACCATCATCATACCTTACCTGACCGGTAAGCCATGGGTGTATTGCATGTATACATATCTGAAGGCTTACGGGATCGTAAGCCTTTTTCTTTGCAAATTTGTTTCTTAGCTTTTTTGTCTGAACCCTGATTTGGGGGGATTTTTGTGATTGAGGAGATGAACAGCCGGGGAAAATACAGCGTTTGTAACGAGTTTTGTACAGGGAACCAGGTATTTGAATCATGATATTTATTTCTAAAATAAAAATCATGAAAGAGTTCAGGAATAGTGAAATAACTGAGAAAATTATTGGATGTGCTATGAGGGTTCATTCAGCTTTGGGAAACGGTTTTCAGGAAGTGATTTATCAAAGGGCTTTGGAAATGGAAATGTATGACAATGGAATTAAGTTTGGAAGAGAAATATCAATCCCGGTTCATTATAAGAATCATCAGATTGGAGAACGCCGTGTAGATTTTCTGGTTGAAAATATCGTCTGTGTAGAACTTAAAGCATTGGTAAATTTAGAGAAAGTTCATTTGGCACAGGCAAAAAACTATCTGGAAGCATTTAATCTTGAAGTAGGACTTTTATTAAATTTCGGATCAGTTAGTTTGGAATTTAGAAGAATTGAAAATTTTAAAAAGCTATGAAGTTTATTTATTCAATCTCATTAATCTCATTAATCCCCCCAAATCATGGTTCAGACAAATAATCGTTTAAAAATTGCTATTCAGAAATCCGGCCGACTCTACGAAGACTCCGTAACCTTATTAAAAGAATGCGGCATAGACCTGCGTAATGTCAAAGACCGCCTGCGTACAGAATCAGATAATTTCCCGCTGGAGGTCTTTTTCCTCCGTGACGATGATATCCCCCAATATGTGGAAGACGGCGTTGCGGATATTGGCATTGTTGGTGAAAATGTTTTGTTTGAAAAAAACAAAAGCGTTGATGTGGTGGAAAAACTCGGATTTGGAAAATGCCGTCTCTCTGTTGCCGTACCACGAAGCCAGGAATATAAGGGAATCGCATCCCTGGAAGGTAAGCGTATCGCCACCAGCTATCCGCGACTGGTAGAAGAATTCCTGCATGCAAACGGGGTGAAGGCCGATATCCATGAAATCAGCGGATCAGTGGAGATCGCGCCGGGGATCGGACTGGCAGATGTGGTGGCAGACCTGGTAAGCAGCGGCAGTACATTATTCATGAACGGACTAAAAGAAGTGGAAACCATTTTGCAGTCGCAATCCGTATTGATCAAAAATAAATCACTTGATGCAGAACAGCAGAACCTCCTGCACAAACTACTTTTCCGCATACAGGCAGTAAAAAAAGCGAAGCGGAATAAATATGTATTGCTGAATGCGCCGAATGATAAACTGAAAGAGATCATCGCATTGCTGCCCGGTATGAAAAGCCCAACGGTTTTACCCTTGGCAGACAGCGGCTGGAGCAGTGTGCATAGTGTGCTGAGTGAGGATGAGTTCTGGGACAGGATCGAAAAACTGAAGGCTGCCGGTGCGCAGGGAATATTGGTAGTGCCAATTGAAAAGATGGTGATATGAGAAGTCGAAAGTGGAAAATCGAAAGTGGAAAATAAATACAGTAACCGCAAAGAAACAAAGAAGAGATATGAAGATAATACAACATCCACGCAAGGAAGACTGGCCGGAAATTCTCGCCAGGCCTCAATTGGAACAAAAAGGTCTTGAGCGGTCGGTGAGAAAAATTATGGAAGCTGTAAAGAAACGCGGCGACCGTGCTGTACGAAAGTATACACAGGAATTTGACGGTGTGAAACTCCGTAAACTGGAAGTAACAGAAAAAGAGATCCGCGCGGCGGAGAAAGAACTAAGTCAACAATTGAAGGGAGCGATCATGCAGGCTGCGCAGAATATCCAAAAATTTCATGCTGCGCAGAAACAGGATATATCGGTAGTTGAAACCATGCCAGGTGTATCTTGCTGGCGAAAGTCAATCGCCATAGATGCTGTTGGTTTATATATACCGGGTGGTACCGCGCCGCTTTTTTCAACCATTCTCATGCTCGGAATTCCCGCCACACTGGCTGGCTGCAGGGAGATCATACTCTGTTCGCCACCGGATACACAAGGCAACCTGCATCCGGCAATCTTATATGCCGCAAAGCTGGTTGGGGTGAAAAAAATTTTTAAAACCGGAGGTGTTCAGGCTATTGCTGCTATGGCATATGGAACCGATTCAATACCTAAAGTGGATAAAATATTTGGCCCGGGAAACCAATATGTTACAGCCGCAAAGCAATTAGCCCAGCAGGAAGGAATGGCCATTGACATGCCGGCTGGCCCAAGTGAAGTTTGTGTCTTAGCTGATGCTACAGCTAATCCTGCTTTTGTGGCTGCCGATCTCCTTTCACAGGCCGAACACGGAAAGGACTCCCAGGTTTTATTGATCAGTAATGATCCAAAAGTCATCAGCCGTACCCTGGAAGAAGTAACATTACAGTTGGCCCTGTTAAGCCGACGTGACCTTGCTTTCGCGGCACTGGAAAACAGTAAGGCCATACTGGTGCATGACCTGGAAGAAGGCATGGCTATCGTTAACGCCTATGCGCCGGAACACCTGATCATTGCCTGTGATGAAGATGAAAAACTGTCGGGCATGGTGAGGTCTGCCGGTTCTGTTTTCCTTGGCAACTATACCCCGGAGAGCGCCGGGGATTATGCCAGCGGTACAAACCATACTTTACCAACTAACGGTCATGCTAACGCGTACAGTGGTGTGAGCCTGGATAGTTTTGTAAAAAAAGTCACCTTTCAGAAGATCAGTAAAGAGGGCCTTTCCAATCTTGGCGGTACCATCACTGCCATGGCTGATGCAGAAGGATTGCAGGCCCATGCTGAGGCTGTTAGATTGCGCCTTCGTTCCTTAGCGGTTAAACTTTAAAATTTAATTATGTTTGATTTAAATAAACTGGTTCGGGAAAATATAAAAGATATGGTGCCATATTCATCAGCACGGGATGAATTTCATGGAGAGGCTAAGATATTTATTGATGCCAATGAAAACAGTCTCGGTTCACCGTTGATTAAATGGTATAACCGTTACCCTGATCCGCACCAGCAAAAACTAAAAGAAAAAATCAGTGCCATTAAAGGCATAGCGCCGGAGCATATCTTCCTGGGAAATGGAAGTGATGAAGCCATCGATATTCTATTCAGGGCCTTTTGCGAACCGGGAAGGGATAATGTTATTGTTTGTCCGCCAACTTATGGCATGTATGAAGTGTCTGCACGTATCAATAATATAGCGGTTAAAAAAGTGCAGTTGACACCCAACTTTCAACTGAACCTGGAAGGACTTGAAGAGGCGATAGATCCATTTACAAAAATCATCTGGCTTTGCTCGCCCAATAATCCCAGCGGGAATGCATTATATCGCGAGGATATAGAAATGGTGCTAAATAATTTCGATGGTATTGTGGTGATCGATGAAGCCTATATAAATTTTTCCCGACAGCGTTCATTTATCCCAGACCTGATCGACTATCCCAACCTGGTAATCCTGCAGACGCTAAGTAAAGCCTGGGGACTGGCTGCCCTGAGGGTGGGCATGGCTTTTTCAAGTGCGGGAATTATAGATATTATGAACAAGATCAAACCACCATATAACATCAACGAACCTTCACAGGAGCTGGCATCACAGGCATTGGATGAAGTGGAGCAGGTGAATGACATGATCAGGATAATTGTTTCTGAAAGAAACCGCCTGGAAACTGAATTGAAGACTATTCTCATTATCGAGAAGATTTATCCTTCTGATGCCAATTTTTTATTGGTAAAAGTGGACCAGGCACGTAAAGTATATGAATACCTGTTGGAAAAAGGAATTGTTGTACGCGACAGGAGTACAACTCCAGGTTGCACAGGCTGTTTGCGGATAACAGTAGGCACCCCAAAAGAAAATGATATTCTTCTTAGCGCCCTTAGAGCAGGATTTTAGGGATTGGATAGATGCGCAGGATGGATATAATAGGATTTTGAAACAGCTGATTATTTATGAAAATGGTTTTCTCAGCGGAAACTCCTTTTCTCATTTCTCTGCGCTTAAATTTGTAATTTTAAAGATCAATTTTATATATGAAACTCATTTTCTCTGTTTTGTTCATACTGCAATCAGTAATCATGCTGGCCAATGATACGTCAAAAGTCAAAATAACATTGCCGACTGGTTTCAAGTATACCGTTCTGGCAGATAACCTCGGCCGTGCCAGGCATATTGCCGTAAATACTAACGGTGATGTATATGTTAAATTGGAAAGGTTGAAAGATGGTAAAGGAATATACCGTTTGCGGGACGCCAATGGCGATGGCGTGGCGGATGATATACTCGGCTTTTCCGGATATATTGGTACCGGCATGGCCATTAAAGATGGTTATCTCTATGCTTCCAGCAACAGTGCCGTTTATCGCTATAAAATGGATACAAAAGGCACGGTTGATACTGCCAGTGCAGAAGTTTTGGTTAATGGCCTGATCGATAAGCGTCAGCATGCTTCTAAATCCTTGGCATTAGATAATGCCGGAAATATTTACGTTAATATAGGTGCCCCTACCAATATTTGCCAGGAAGAAGACCGCAAAAAAGGCTCTCCTGGTCGTAACCCTTGCCCGGTGCTCGATTCAGCCGGCGGTATCTGGATGTTCCGCACGGATAAACAGAACCAGTCTTATGGTAACGGTGTACGGTATGCTACAGGCCTGCGTAATGTAGTGGGTCTTGACTGGAACAACCAGGTAAACGACTTGTATGTGATGCAGCATGGTCGTGATATGCTATTCCAGTTTTACCCTGAATTGTTTAGCCAGAAAGACGGAGCTGAATCACCTGCGGAAGAAATGTTCCGTGTGAAAAAAGGATCTGATTGTGGATGGCCATACTGCTATTATGATGTACAGAAAAAACAAAAACTACTCAATCCGGAATATGGCGGAGATCGGATTAAGGCAGGTGTTTGTGAAGGAAAAGAAAAATCCATCATGCAGTTTCCCGCTCACATGGCTCCTAATGCGTTATTGTTTTATACAGGCACTCAGTTCCCGGAGAAATACCGCAATGGAGCATTCATTGCTTTCCATGGTTCATGGAATCGTTCTCCGGAACCACAGGAGGGATATTATGTGGTATTTGTTCCTATGAAGAATGGGATACCAACCGGGGATTGGGAAGTCTTTGCCAATAATTTTGCCGGAGATTCCAAGGAGCCGGGTAAAGCAATGTTTCGGCCCACAGGCCTTGCCCAGGGCCCTGATGGATCATTGTACGTTTCTGATGACCAGAAAGGCAGGATATGGAAAATTAGTTATAAGAAATAATCTTAGCGTCTTAATCACTTAGCGGTTAAATTATGAAGATAATAATTGCGTTTATACTGTTAATATTTTTGCAACCATTGCCAAAGGAAAGCATGGAACGGGGGAAAAAAGTGTTTGAACAATATTGCATGCCCTGTCATATGCAGGATGGTTCCGGAGTACCCCGGCTGAATCCCCCTTTAATAAAAACATCTTATGTGCTTGGTGATAAAAAAACGATCATTGAAATTATTTTAAAAGGGTTTGATGCACAGGTGGAAATTGAAGGAGAATATTACCAGAACGCCATGGCGCCGCATGATTTCCTGACAGATGAACAGATTGCTGATGTAAGTACATATGTACGAAACAGTTTTGGCAATAAAGCATCCGTAGTTGTTCCTTCAGATGTAAAAGCTGTTCGTAATGCCATCAAGAAGTAATTTCCAAACTGAATAAACATTCATGAAAAGAATTCTCTTTATAGACCGTGACGGAACTATTGTAAATGAAGCTCCGCCAACATACCAGTTAGATTCTTTTGAGAAAGTGGTGTTTTATCCTGAAGCATTTCAATACCTGTCGCGCATAGCCGCAGAGCTCGATTATGAACTGGTTATGGTAACCAACCAGGACGGCCTCGGCACCGATGCTTTTCCGGAGGATCATTTCTGGCCGGTGCACAACCATATCATTCAGGCCTTTTTGGGCGAAGGGGTTAATTTTTCGGCTGTATTTATAGACCGTACATTTCCGCACGACCATGCACCTACCAGGAAACCTGCTACAGGTATGCTTACCCGGTACCTGGACAACCCTGATTATGACATCGCTAATTCCTATGTTATTGGAGACCGTATTACAGATGTTCAACTCGCTAAAAACATGGGTTGTAAAGCCATTTGGATGAATCTTGATTCAAATCTCGGGGCAGGGGAGATTAAAGATACCGTGGATGCATTGAAAGATACCATTGCCCTTGAATCACCCCATTGGAGTGAAATTTACCGTTTTTTAAAGCTGGGGCTAAGAACAGTTAAACACCATCGAAAAACCAATGAAACAGATATTCAGATTGAGTTGAACCTCGATGGAAGTGGCAAGGCTGCAATCGATACAGGTCTTGGTTTTTTTGATCATATGCTGGACCAGATCGCCCGTCATGGCAAACTGGATTTAACATTACAGGCAAAGGGCGATTTACATATCGATGAACATCACACCATTGAAGACACCGGCATTGCGCTTGGCGAAGCCTTTGCCATGGGGCTGGTTGATAAAAAAGGAATGGAGCGATATGGCTTCGCATTACCCATGGATGAAGCTGAAGCTAAAGTACTGATCGATTTTGGAGGCCGTAACTGGCTGGTATGGAATGCAGAATTTCGTCGGGAGAAAATTGGGGAAATGCCTACCGAAATGTTTCACCACTTTTTTAAATCTTTCAGCGACGCGGCCAAATGCAACCTGAACATTGAATGCCACGGCGAAAATGAGCATCATAAAATTGAAGCGATCTTCAAAGCCTTCGCCAAAGCCATTCGCATGGCCGTTAAGCGGGATCCTATGAGTAATTATTTGCCGAGTACTAAGGGAGTGCTTTAGGGAGTCGTTAGCCTGGAGTCGTTAGTCATTAGTCAACAGCCGAATACAGGAGTCTATAGTCGGGAGTCTTTAGTCAAAAACCAAATACTGGAGTAACTTGTAATCAGCTAAATGCAATACCTTCTTGGTGATTCAGGTATTTTTAGATCACCATGGAATAGAACTGTTTACTATTAATCATGGCTGTTTTTGGCTACTGGTGACTGGCTACTGGTTACTGTGACAGCATTATTCTATTTCTTAATCCCGCTGTTCTGGAATAGATTTGTATATCCGATAAAGGATACAAAAAATGGCATGGCATCAATTGTTGAATTGCTTGGGCAAATTTTACCATCCGATAAAATAAAAGCTTCACTTATCGACCGGTATGCATTTGCCGGAGATGCCGGGTTTTATTACCTCTTGCCACAGGCCATTGTACAACCGGATAGTCTTGATGAAATAAAACGCTTATTTGACTTTGCTAAGTTGCATAAAATCCCGCTCACCTTCCGGGCAGCGGGAACAAGTCTTAGTGGACAGTCGATAACCGATGGCATATTGGTTGACCTCAGTCGCCACTGGAAAAACATCCAGGCGATGGATGACGGTCATTTAGTTCTGGTGCAGCCATCTGCCATCGGTGCGCATGTTAATCATCATTTGAAAAAGCACGCTCGTAAAATCGGCCCGGATCCGGCTTCCATAAATGCCGCCATGATGGGGGGGATTCTGTCTAATAACAGCAGCGGTATGTGCTGTGGCGTTATACATAATTCATATCATACATTGGAGAGTATACATTTCCTTTTACCCAATGGGCATGAATATAATACAGCCATAAAAGCGGATTATGATCGGTTTAGCGAAAATGATAAGGAAATTTTTGATGGCATACATACTTTGCGCAACACTGTTTTATCCAATGAAAAACTCATTGAAAAAATCCGCAGAAAATATAAGATTAAAAATACCGTAGGCTATTGTATTAACGCGTTTTCTGATTACAAACATCCGCTGGATATTTTGGCCCATTTACTGATTGGAGGGGAAGGTACGCTGGCATTCATAGCATCTGCTGTATTAAAAACCATTCCTGATAAGCCATTTAAGATCACGGGACTATTATTTTTTGAAAACCCCGTTATCGCTGCAAATAATATTCCGGCTTTAAAATCCACAGATGCAGAAGCGCTTGAACTAATGGATCGGTCCGCACTTCGTTCTGTTGAACACCTGGATTATTGCCCGGAGATGGTAAAATCGTTGCCGGAAAATGCCACTGCCATACTTTGTGAATACCAGGCATCATCCGTCGAAGAACTTGATATGATTTTTCAAAAAGCGAAATTGGTCCTGGATGGTCTTCCTGTAATGGCAGCTGTTGATTTTACAAAAGATCCTGTCCTGCAGGGCCAGTATTGGAAAATACGCAAGGGTTTATTTCCTTCTGTTGCGGCTGTGAGGGATAAAGGCAGTACGGCCATGCTGGAAGATGTTGCTGTACCATTGGAGAACCTGGGCGCTGCGGTAACCGACCTGCATGGATTGTTCCGGCAATACGGTTATGCCAATGCCATCATTTTCGGCCATGCCAAAGAAGGCAACCTGCATTTCTTAATTACGCAACCGGTGAATACAAACCGGGAGATTGACATCTTTGAAAAATTCAATGATGACCTGGCAAAACTCATCATACAAAAATATGCCGGTTCCTTAAAAGCGGAGCATGGCACAGGCAGGCAGATAGCACCTTATGTAAAAGATGAATGGGGGGATGATGCTTTCGCCATCATGGAGTCCCTAAAGACATTAATTGACCCCAATAATATTTTAAACCCGGGGGTGATCATTAATCATGATCCAAAGGCACATCTCAAAAATTTAAAATCAATGCCGGTGGTGGAAGAGGAAGTGGATAAATGTGTTGAATGCGGTTATTGCGAAAACCGATGCCCCAGCAGGGATTATACCATGACTCCAAGGCAGCGGATACAAATCAGGAGGTCGTTGCAGCGGCTTAAAACAGGAAACAACCAGGCTGATTTTGATAAGTTGCGCCATGAATTTCAGTTTTCCGGCATGGATACCTGTGCCGTAGATGGGATGTGCGCCATTGATTGTCCGGTTGAAATAAATACAGGCGAATTAATAAAGCGCCTGAGAAGGGAAAATCATTTAGCCACAGATAATAAGATTGCATTGTGGGTATCGAAAAATTTCGGCATAGTTGAAGGTGTTGTAAAAACGGCTCTGCGTGTGGGAAATGCAGTTAACAAATTTGCCGGGGAATACGGCATGTATCATTTTACAAATGGCCTTAAAAAGATTATTCCTTCTTTCCCGATATGGGCAAAATCGATAACAAGGCCTGTTTCAGTGAAAGCCAATGATATTCCGGATGCGGATATTGTATATTTTCCTACCTGTATTACACGCATGATGGGTGCCGATAAGCAAAATGACTATTCCATTAATGATGTTATCCGTAATTTGTGTAAAAAGGCCGGACTGAAATTATTTATTGCCCGGAATAATACGGGTATTTGTTGCGGCCAACTCTTTTCTTCAAAAGGGTTCATGCCAGCATATACCAATACGGTAAATCAAACAGTGGCATTACTTTGGCAATGGACTAAGCAGGGGAAACTGCCTGTAGTTATGGATGTAACTTCCTGTACCCATTCAATACAACATTCGATGCCTTACCTGACAGAAGAGAACAAGGCACATTTTCAAGAACTTACATTTATTGACAGTATTGACTTTGCTGCCGATTATCTTTTACCAAGGCTAAACATTAAAAATAAAAAAGACGCAATCACATTTCATCCGGTTTGTACAGTATATAAAATGAATTTGTTGCACAAGCTTAAAGCCCTGGGACAAGCCTGTGCTACAGAAGCTGTTGTTCCTTTTATGAGTGGTTGTTGTGGAATGGCCGGTGACCGTGGTTTTTATTACCCGGAACTAACGCATCATGCAACCCGGAATGAAGCATCGGAAGTTTTGGAAAAGCAATATGATGGGTATTATTCATCCGGTAAAACCTGCGAAATGGCCATGTTTGATGCAACCGGGAAAAATTATCAATCGGTTTTATATTTATTGGATGAATGTACTTAGTGTACTATTTATTTTATGCTGCTTAATGCTCCTGCTATAAAACAAGCGATATCAGGGTAATTATTAAGTACATAGCGTTAAAATGATATGCTAATTGTTTTTTAGGATGATTACTC
>JAHEEX010000019.1 GCA_024640465.1 Sphingobacteriales bacterium
TGGATTTTCCACGTTACCGGATGCAATTAAGTGGTCAATATTACCTGGTAAGTAATTATACTTATTTAGCCGGCTTTAATACGGTTAAACAAGCATCGGCTCTTTTCAATTTTTTACGTATAGGTTTGAATAAAGAATTCCTCCTGGGTCGTTCATGGCACTGGTACCTTGATGTTTATTTCCAGGCAAAAACCGGCAATGCCCCGGTGAATCTTCCGCTTATTTATACCCGGAACAGGTTTGCTTATGAGGGCAAACTTTTTACTAACCTGAAACTGTCAACAGGTTTTGATATCCGATACCTTACTCCTTATAATGCGGATAATTATTCACCAGTTTTAGGTCAGTTCTTTTTCCAGGAAAACCAGCAACTTTCGATGCGGCCCGATATCGCAGCCTATGTTAATTTCAGGATCAGGGGCTTTACTGCATATACACGTTTGGAAAACCTGAACACACTCACATTTAAATATGGATTTGGCTTTAAGGATGCCAACCTCGCTGCGCCGAATTATCCTACACAGGATTTGCATTTCAGGTTGGGGATATTTTGGGGATTTGTGAACTAAATCGAAAGTGAAAAATCGAAAGTCGAAAGTGAAATACAATCACCGCGAAGTAAGTGAAGACGCGAGGGATTTTCTTTTTTTGTGCGCTTTTACTTTGTCGAAAGCAAGGTAAGTTAATTTGGTGGAGAGTATTCCAAGGCCCGCTCCGGCAAGCACTTCTGTCAGGTAATGTTCTTTATTGTAGATCCTCAATATGCCTACGGCAGTAGCTACAAGGTAACCACTATAACTTAGCACACGATGCGTATCTTTTAACTCCTGGAATACAATTTCGGCACCCCGGAATGCATTAGCTGTATGGCCTGATGGGAACTGTGAGCCTGTTGAGTTATATACTTCCATGTTGCCACTAATCTTCCGCATAATATAACCTGCCCCTCCGGTTATAATGATCGATCCGGCATCAATAGCCAGGTGTTCTAAAAAAGTATGTTTGGTTTTGACTTTTAAAGCATCCATGGCATAAATAGAAGCAGATGGAACCCATTGCAAATAGTCATCAACATTTGTGTTGAAATCCGGATGGTTTGTACGCACATTTTCCATTATCTGGTTATCCAGGTTTTCAATGGCCGGAATGACTGGCTTTAACCATCCATACGCGAGGAATGTAACCGGAACTATAATTGCAGATGGCCTGAAATAACGGGCTTTAACAGGAGCAGCAACAGGAACTGAATCCAGCTTTGAAATAGCTAATGATTCCTGGTGTATAAGTAAAGAAAAAATACTGAAACAAAGAATGGAGATAATATTATGACGGCTGGATCCGGACATATCCTGGTGTATGATTGATTGTGCTTATAACGTCTGTAGCTGATTTTATTGTAATTTATGGCCTTTAACTCAAGGTAAGCCTGTAAATTCCAACCTTTTATCCAATCGTTAAAATTTACAGCATACTTGCCAGCTGTGAAAAAACGTTATACTTTTGCATCAAGTTGAAAAAACTACTCGTCATATCACTTGCAGTTGTTTACCTGGCTATCTCCAGTGGGGTAGTGGTTAACATTCATTATTGCATGGGCGAGATTGCTGAGGTTGTACTTGGCCATAAAAGCAGCGATACATGCGGTAAGTGCGGAATGGAAAATCAGGGCTGCTGTCATGATGATGTGAAAGTTGTCAAAATTCAGGATTCACAATCAATTGCCAGCATAAACGCTGATATTGCAAAGGCTGAAATACTGGCACAGTCTTATCCTGAACTTACTTATGCTGCATCTATTCTACCTGTTTCTGTAATTGTACATACCGCACATGCACCTCCCGGAAAAGCGGAGGTCCCCCTGAATATCCGGTATTGTGTTTTCAGGATCTGAGATTCTTTACTACTTTCATTTATTTCCCGCATTATACAGTAGGACTATGTGTTCAAATTTAAACATGGTTTACATCCGGGATTATTCAGTAAATGAATATTAAGTAATACTGTCATCTTCAAATCAAAGAACTCATTTTAAAAGGCTTAAAAATATTGTCATGAAAGCACAATCATTTTTCCTGGGTTTATTTACCCTGTTATTCTTCTCCATGCCAGGCTTCGCTCAAAAAACTAAAAGCACTTCAGAAAACATTAAAGTCTGGGGTAATTGCGGCATGTGCAAGAAGACCATTGAAACTGCTGCCAAATCAGCTGGTGCAACAGAAGCTACCTGGAATGAAGAAACCAAAATCCTGGCGGTTTCTTATAATCCGGCTAAGTCCAATAATCAGAAAATCCAGAAAGCAGTTACCGCTGTTGGCTATGATACACAGGACTTCACTGCATCTGACGATGCTTACTTCAAATTACATAGCTGCTGCCAGTACGATCGTAAGTCTGTAACCGTTGCGCAACAGGCAGTAAACCTTACAACAGCTTCTCCTGAAAAAGGCAAGTGCTGCGATATGGAAAAATGCGGTAAAGAGAAGGATTGCTGTAAAGACATGAAGTGCTGCGATGGTAAAGATTGCAGTAAAGAAATGTCGTGCTGCAAAGACGGCAAATGCGAAAAGGGTAAAGATTGCTGTAATGGTAAAGAAATGGCCGCCTGCAAAGATAAAGGCTGCTGCAAATCCTAAATTGATTCCCGTTTTTAACATCCAACCAATTGGCAGAACTTCTGCCAATTGGTTCCTTACTATTTTAATATGAAAAAGCATATTTTTCTGATTGCATTTTTATTGATGGCTTTTTTCACGCAAGCGCAGGTGACAAAGGCAAGTTTACAGGCCAGTGGCCTTACTTGTGCCATGTGTGCCAGGTCGGTTTACAAAAACCTCGAGGCACTTCCTTTTATGGACTCAATACATACCGACCTGGAGACATCTACTTTTCAGCTCACTTTTAAAGAAGGTGCGGAGATGGACGCCGATCAGATACGCAAAAAAGTGGAAGATGCAGGTTTTAGTGTCGCGTCGCTCAGGATTACCGTATCTTTTTCAGGTCAGCAGGTAAAGAATGATCAACACCTTACAGTTAATGGCAAAGTGTATCATTTTTTAAATGTAAAAGACCAGGTTTTGAGTGGCGAGAAAAGCCTGCTCCTGATAGACAAGGCTTTTCTGTCTGCGAAGGATTATAAAAAATATGCATCGGCTACAAAGATGGAATGTTTTAAGACCGGTGTGGCCGGAAACTGCTGCACTAAAGATGGTGTAAGTGATAATACCCGTATTTATCATGTTACAATGTAGGTTGCATGATGAATAAACATTTACTATCGGTAATAAATAAACGAATTAATCAGGCAAAGCCTTTGTACCTGGTAATTTGTATGATGGCGAGTGCATTTTTATCGAAACCGGTATTAGGGCAGGAGCTGTATGTATTTAGCGAGCCAGCTTCCAATATGCCGGCAAAAGCATTGAGTTTGAAGTATGCCGGTAAATTCCTCGAAGGGTATCATTCAGGTAAAACTGAACAAAGGCAGGCGTTTGCAGCACAATTGGGGATCAATAAAAAATGGATGCTGAGGGCTTCAACGACCATTTCTGATATGTATTCTTATCCCGTTACCCGCTGGGAGTCTGTAAATGTATATGCCAAATACCGTTTCCTGTCTAAGGATGAAGTGCATAAGCATTTCCGGGCGGCGGCTTTTATGGAAGCAGCATATAGCAGAAATGATTTGTATTATGATGAACTTTCACTGGAAGGAGATCAGAGTGGTGTCCAGGCAGGCCTGGTTTTTACGCAGTTGCTCCATAAGCTTGCACTCTCATCAACCTTGAGTATCACGGAGGTGATTCATGAGCAAAGGAGGAATGATGACAGTCCCCAGGGGCTTTATCCATATGCGTCTTTCAATTATTCATTATCGGCCGGTTATTTATTATTGCCGCGTAAATATGTAAGCTATAAACAAACTAACTTTAATATTTACCTGGAATTGCTGGGAAGCAATACTTTAGTTAAGAGCCTGCATTTTGTGGACCTGGCGCCGGCATTTCAGTTAATTTTCAACAGTAATACGAAGCTCAATGCCGGGTATCGCTTTCAACTGAGCGGCAATATGCACCGCATGGCTACAGAAAGTTTTTTAATCAGCCTGGAAACTACTTTTTTAAATGTACTGAAACCACATAAAAAATGATGAAGATCACGATCAAATCAATATTTACCTGGATCGGTAACCTTTTTGTAAAAAAATCATGTTGTAAATGAAAAAAATATTTTTAGTTCTTATAATGATCGTATCAGTGACGGCACTTTCGGCACAGATCAAAAAAGGTAGTTCGGCGCCGGAGATTACGCTGAAGGATACAGAAGGACAAAGCATTTCACTTTCATCTTATAAAGGCAAAGTTGTTTTGCTCGACTTTTGGGCAAGCTGGTGTATGCCCTGCCGGAAAAATAATCCAAACCTGGTAGCCCTTTATGAAAAGTACAAAGGTGATGGTTTTGAGATACTGGGTGTGTCTATTGATGAAGACAATGCAGCCTGGAAGAAAGCCATTGAAAAAGATGGACTCACCTGGAAGCAGGTTGTGGATAATAACGGCTGGAATGCCAAATCAACGTTGGATTATGGCGTTGATGGAATACCGGCTTCATTTCTGATTGACCAGAATGGAATTATCAAAGGCGTGAACCTGGAGGGCAGGGAATTGGATGGGATGATAAAAAAGCTTTTAACCGCAAAGAAATCCTGATTTCGCTAAAGCTTCGTCTGGCAAAGAAGGTCGCAAAGATTACCTGATCTTTACCGGACTGGCATCTTTACTTCCTGGTGTGTAAGTATAAAAACCTTCACCGCTTTTTACCCCTAATTTTCCGGCGGTCACCATATTTACCAATAAAGGACATGGTGCATATTTTGGGTTTCCAAATCCATCCTGTAATACCCGGAGAATGGCCAGGCAAACATCCAGGCCAATAAAATCGGCCAGTTGTAATGGCCCCATGGGATGGGCCATGCCCAGCTTCATCACCGTATCAATTTCATTGATATCTGCAACACCTTCGTATAAACTGTAAACGGCTTCGTTGATCATGGGCATCAGGATCCTGTTGGCGATAAAGCCGGGATAATCATTTACCACGCATGGTACCTTGCCTAGTTTTATGCTAAGCGCTGTTATCTTTTCTGTAACCAACTTATCAGTTGCATAGCCATTGATAATTTCAACCAGTTTCATGATTGGTACCGGGTTCATGAAATGCATGCCAATCACTTTGTCAGGGCGTTTGGTTACGGCGGCAATCTTTGTAATTGAAATGGATGATGTATTGGTAGCAAGAATGCAGCCGGCAGGGGCCGATTCATCGATCTGGCGGAAAATTTTCAGTTTAAGGTCAGTATTTTCTGTTGCGGCTTCAACTACAAGGTCTGCTTTGGAAACACCGGCAGCAATATCTGTATTTGTTGTAAGGTTTTGCAGGGTAGAAGCTTTTTGTTCTTCAGTTATAACGGACTTGGCTACCTGCCGATCCAGGTTTTTGGAAATGGTGGATATGGCTTTATCCAGTTGTGCCTGTGAAATATCAATGAGCGTTACTGAAAATCCGTTTTGTGCAAAGACATGTGCGATGCCATTACCCATAGTGCCTGCGCCGATGACTGAAATATGTTGCATTAGCAAATATAGTTGAAATCGAAAATCGAAAATCGAAAGTCGAAAATGAAACAGCAAGAAGCATTAAGCTAAACCAATAAATTTCATAAAATCAACATAATCCATAATGTTAATTAATCAAATCCTCAGAATCCTTATCAAAATCGAAAATCGAAAGTCGAAAGTCGAAAGTCGAAAATGAAACAGCCAGAAGCATTAAGCTAAACCAATAAATTTCATAAAATCAACATAATCCATCATGTTAATTAATCAAATCCTCAGAATCCTTATCAAAATCGAAAATCGAAAGTCGAAAGTCGAAAACGAAACAGCCAGAAAAATTAAGCAAAACCAATAAATTCCAAAAAATCAACATAATCCATCCTGTGAATTCATCAAATTCCCAGAATCCTGCTCAAAGTCAAAAAAACAAAAGAAAAAATGCATAATTAGAACAGAAAAAGAGCAACTGATTTGGTTGATTTTCACTTTTTTTCTTTTCTCTGAATTCATTCCTTTGAATGATGAGTAATGAACTTAAAATTCGAACAAAGCAATTTGCTCTTAGTGTAATTCAACTTGTTAGAAAACTGCCATTTAATGAGTTAAATTTTATCATGGGGAAGCAAATTTTAAGGTCTGCAACATCAACAGGTGCAAATTACAGATCTGCTTTGAGGGGTAAAAGCACAGCTGATTTTATTGCGAAATTGAGTATTGCTGAGGAAGAAGCTGATGAAACCTGTTATTGGCTTGAACTTCTCATTGAATCAAAGATTTACTATAATACAGAAGTTGAGGAAATTTTAATGGAGCCCGGCAAATTGCCGCAATTTTGACTGCTTCATGCAAAACTGCAAAATCAAAAATTATTATTAAAGGCAAATAGTCTTTGCTTATGATACAGGTCAAATTTGCTTTTTGCAAATGTTTAAAAACTCTATATACTCAGGTTTCTGTCTTTACTTTCGATTTTCGATTTTCCACTTTCTACTTCTTCTTATAATCGCCTCTCTTCCACGCTTTCACAAACTCTCCCCAGGCAAATGGGTTTAAGATATTCATGGGTGGTGTTTGGCCGCTATAATAATACCGTTGGGCGTTTTTAGCTAAGTTGAAATTGGTGGCTTCGCGGCCATCGCTTGGCAGGGATTGCGCCAGTACCCTTCTTTTGGCCATATCGGTATTAAGGCGGGCGATCTCTATATCATCGTCCGGGATATCCGTACTTACAAAATCCCGTTCAAACTGTTCGCGGGTAGGGCGGGGTTTGATGATACTTGCCGGAAGGTAAACCGTATCGGTAACCATCAACTGGATCATGCTATATTGGTTTCCCACGAGGTTTCGGGGAATCAGTGTGGTTTTTGGTTTGAACCCCACATAGGAAAACTCAATTTCATCTCCCTTTAAAACAACAATGGAAAAAACACCCTGGTTATTGGTCAAAGTACCCCGGCCTGTTCCTTTTACCACCACACTTACCGCGGGTAATCCGCGTAAACTGTCGGCCGTCATTACCACACCATACAGTTGTACCACCGAGTCTTTAAAAGTTTCAAACTGGGCTTTGGCGGCAAACGGGCTGAAAAAAAGCAGTAATAATGAGTATCGTAAAAATCTTTTCATTCAATGATATAAGGGTCACAAATTAAGTCCATCTGATCAATAAACAAAGTAAGGCCTTGATTGGTTACATTTGCGGTGCAGAATTTTTTTTAACAAATATTGAACATGACACAGCAGGATATTTTAAAGGCCCTGTCAACCGTACAGGAACCTGATCTGGGTAAGGACCTGGTGACCCTTAACATGGTTAAAGATATTGAGATTAATGGTAACCAGGTGAGTTTTACCATCGTTCTCACAACCCCCGCATGTCCTTTAAAAGAGATGATGCGCCGGGATTGTGAAAAAGCCATTAAAGCGGAAGCAGGAGAGGATGTAACCGTACTCGTTAAATTCACTGCCAATACAAGCAGTAACCGGCTGGATGGAAAATCGCTTTTGCCCAATGTAAAAAATATCATTGCGGTGGTTAGTGGTAAGGGTGGTGTTGGTAAGTCGACCGTTGCCGCAAACCTGGCACTGGCACTCTCAAAGGAAGGCGCTAAAGTGGGACTTATGGATGCGGATATTTATGGCCCAAGCGTGCCCATTATGTTTGGCGTCAGGGGCGAAAGGCCTTTGATGATGAATGTTGAAGGGAAAGACAAGATCATCCCTATTGAAAAATTTGGGATCAAACTGATCAGTATGGGCCTCCTGGTTGATGAAAAAAGCGCCGTAGTATGGCGTGGCCCGATGGTGAGTTCGGCCATCAGGCAGTTTGTTTCTGATGTTTTCTGGGACGAACTGGATTATTTAGTGATCGATATGCCTCCGGGAACAGGCGATATCCACCTTACCCTCGTGCAAACCGTTCCTGTAACCGGAGCCGTGATTGTTACCACACCCCAGGATGTAGCCCTGGCGGATGCCAAAAAAGCGATTGCCATGTTCGGACAGGCACAGATAAAAGTGCCGATTATTGGTCTTGTGGAAAATATGGCCTGGTTCACCCCGGCCGAATTGCCCAATAATAAATATTACATTTTCGGGAAAGATGGAGGAAAGAAACTGGCCGATCAACTGGATATTCCATTCCTGGGTCAAATTCCATTGGTTCAAAGTATCCGGGAAGGTGGTGATAAAGGCGTGCCTATAATGGTTGGGGAGGATAATATTACTAAAGATGCCTTTGTATTATTTGCCAATAATGCGGTAAGAAGTATTGCCATGCGTAATGCCAATATGGAAGCAACGCAGGTAGTGGAAATAGTAGTTTAGTCGTGAGTCGTGAGTCGTGAGTCTTGAGTCGTGAGTCTTGAGTCGTTAGTCATTAGTCAACAGCCGGCTGTTTCTGTCAACTGTCAACTGTCAACTGTCAACCGTCAACTGTTTATGTACAACCTTTCCCATTTCAAAACAACCGATCCGCACCAGGTGATCCGCTTCATGGAGGAGCATCCCTTTGCCATGCTGATGGGGGTTGATAAAAACAATCAGCCGGTTGCCACGCAGGTGCCGGTTTTCCTGGATGAAAAAGACGGACAGCCAGTACTCACAGGACATATGATGCGCCAAACAGATCATCATAAAGCATTTTTGGAAAACCCCAATGCGTTGATGGTCTTTACCGGACCGCATACCTATATCAGTGCAAGCTGGTATCCTGATCCGGCACAGGCTTCCACCTGGAATTATATGAGTGTGCATGTTCGGGGGAAGATCCGGTTCCTGGGAGAAGAAGCTTTGTTGGAAATACTGGAAAGAACAACCAATCATTTTGAAAAGAACCTGCATGCATTCAGTACTATTACAACAGATTATATACAGCGGATGATCGGGGCGATCGTTGCGTTTGAAATGAAAGTTGAAAAAGTGGAACATGTATTTAAACTGAGTCAGAATAAGGATCCGCAGACCTTCCAGTCTATTTTGACCGAGCTAGATAAAGGCGATGCAAATGCAGTTGCCATTGCACATGAAATGCGGACTTTGAAAAGATAAAACCTCAAAAGCAGCCTGATCAAAAACTCAGGCTGATGTTCTTATCTGGATTGCTGAGTTTGCTGCTCTTTCGGTTGCCATCAATGGTTACATGCACCAGGTTGACCTGTTCTTTTTTTATTTCATATAAAAAATCAGCTTCAATATCTATTTTTTTAAAGGGTAAAACACCGTCTGCTTCAAAATAACACCAGGTTGCTTCCTGGTCGTTTTCAAAACCGATAAATCGAAGCTGTACCTGTTTTTCGGCAATGATTACTTTAAGGTGTTGTCCAATATATGCACTGATCAATTTTTGATTTTTTGTTTTGTCGCCATTACGGAGGTCTGTATTTTCCCTGCTGGATTTTTTTAATGCTTCTTCCAGGTCGTCTGTATAAAACTTACAGGAAATACCCAGTTCCTTTTCTTTTGAGCGATATTCAACTTCTGTTACACTAACAAAATATGGGTGAGCAAAAATCAACAGGGGCAAAAGGAAATGCTGGATCAATAACATCATCATGATTAAATCTGTTTTTGCAGTTACAAAAGTCTGCTTTATTTTCCACGCATATTAAGGTGCATGAACGATTTTATGTTTTTTTTACGGGAGGGTTGGGACCATATCATCAGCTTTAGTGCCATGGACCATATACTTTTTATCTTTGCATTGGCAGTAGTATATACCATTGGGGAATGGAAAAAAGTGCTGGTGCTGGTAACCGCTTTTACCATTGGTCATGCCATTACCCTGGTGCTGAGTGTGTTGAATATTATCCGATTTAGTGATGCGTGGGTTGAATTCCTGATTCCCTGCACCATCCTGGTTACGGCAACAGTAAACCTCTTTCAAAAAGATTTCTCCCAAAAAAGCCTCCGGATAAATTATTTCCTGGCCCTGTTTTTCGGCCTGGTACATGGGATGGGTTATGCTAATGCCATCCGGTTCAGCCTGGCAAAGGGGCAAGGGTTTGGGCTCAGCCTTTTTAGTTTCAACCTGGGGCTTGAAATAGGACAGATTTTCGTAGTATTGCTGCTTCTTTTGCTAACCTATCTCATCACTAAAATTCCCTGGATATCCCGCAGAAACTGGGTCATTGCAGTATCTGCACTGGTTTTTGTGGTATCATTTCAGATGGCATTAGAACGATTTCCTTTTGTTAATACATAAACATGAATTTGATGAAGCTTCACATTTGCCTTTTTCTGACTCTTTGCCTTTTATCTTCATCTCTTATGGCCCAATTAGACCATAATCCCGGTTCCAATCATGGCAACCGTTTTGAGCAGCTCGATTTTTTACTGGCAAGTCCCAACGAATATCGAACGGCCAGTGGTGCTCCCGGTCCTAAATACTGGCAGCAGCGTGCAGACTATGACATTAAAGTAAATATTGATGAAGAAAAGAACCTGCTGACCGGTAGCGAGACGGTTACGTATTATAATAATTCACCTGATGTTTTGTCATATATATGGTTGCAGATTGATGAAAACTTTCATAATCCAAACAGTGATAATAATAAGGATGATGGTGGTAAAATGCCTGCGAGGATGACAAACGGGCAACTGGAGCAAATGGATGTAGCTAAACATCTCGATGGTTATGGTGTGAATATCCAAACGGTGACCGATGCAGCGGGTAAGTCGTTATCCTATACCATCAACCAAACGATGGTGCGCATCGACCTTCCCGTTACATTGAAAGCCGGTCAGAAATTTGTGTTTAACATCAACTGGAATTATAAGATACCGGATAAGGCTACCCGCGGAGGACGCGGCGGTTATGAGGTGTTTGCAGAAGACGGTAATAATTTATATAGCATAGCTCAATGGTTTCCACGTATGGCTGTCTATAGTGATTTCACAGGCTGGCAACACCTGCAATTTACCGGTGGGTCAGAATTTGCGCTCACTTTTGGAAACTATAAAGTGGCCATTACAGTACCAGCTGATCATATAGTTGCTGCCACCGGCGTTTTGCAAAATGGAAAAACCATCCTTTCATCCACACAGCAGCAACGCTGGGCACAGGCACAAACCGCCAAAGAGCCTGTGGAGATCGTAACATTAGCGGAAGCAATCGAAGCATCAAAGCAAAAAAGCACCGCTAAAAAAACCTGGATTTTTGAAGCGGAGAATGTGCGCGACTTTGCCTTTAATACATCACGCAGGCTGGTTTGGGACGCTATGCCTGTGTATATCGATGGAAAGAAAGTAATGTGCATGAGTTTCTATGGAAAGGAAGCATATCCCATCTATCGTAAATATTCAACTAAAGTTGTTGCACATACTTTAAAAGTATACAGCAAGCATACCATTCCATATCCGTATCCTGTAGCACAGTCTGTAGAGGCAGCTATCGGTATGGAATACCCGATGCTGGCCATGAACTTTGGACGCGCGGAAAAAGACGGCACCTACAGTGAGGCCACCAAGAATGGCGCCATTGGGGTGATCATCCATGAAGTGGGACATAATTTCTTCCCAATGATTGTTAACAGTGATGAGCGCCAGTGGTGGTGGATGGATGAGGGGCTGAATACATTCTGCCAGTTCCTGACCGAACAGGAATTTGATAATAATTTTCCTTCCCGCCGCGGTCCTGCGCAATTCATCACAGATTACATGAAGTTGCCCAAGGATCAGTTGGAACCGATCATGACAAAGGGTGATGCAGTAGCGAATGTAGGATCTAACGCGTATGCCAAAGCAGCCACCGGGTTGAATATCCTGCGTGAATCTGTTATGGGCCGCCAGTTGTTTGATTTTTCTTTCCGCGAATATGCACGCCGCTGGGCATTCAAACATCCTACTCCGGCTGATCTGTTTCGTACCATGGAAGACGCCAGTGCGGTTGATCTTGATTGGTACTGGAGGGGCTGGTATTTTGGTACGGAGCCGGTTGATATCTCGCTGGATAGTGTTAAATGGTACCGACTGGATGATGAAAAAAATGCGGCTGCTTTACAGCAGGCACCATTTGAATCGATACAGAAAGAAAGAAACCGTAATGACAAGTCGATTGTTTTTGCTACTGATGCAGATACTTCGCTGCGTGATTATTACTATAAAAATCCAGGCGCTGATGCTAAGATGAATGCAGAAGCTCAACAACAGCAAATGAATGCGATGAAGGATACTGATAATAAAGCCAAATGGGTGGATAAACATTTGTATGAGTTAACATTCTCCAATAAAGGGGGGATGGTGATGCCGGTCATTGTGGAGTGGACCTTTAAGGATGGCAGCAAAGAAATAGACCGCATCCCGGTAACCATCTGGCGCGCCAATGAAAAACAGGTAAGCAAGGTATTTATGAAGAGTAAAGAAGTGGCATCCATTCGACTCGATCCAAATAAAGAAACGGCTGATATAAATGAAGCCAACGGTATGTGGCCGGTGAAAGAAATGCCAACGAGGTTCCAGTTGTTTAAAGCTGGCCAGCAGGGTGGAAGAGGCCAGGGCGGTGGTGGAAATGCCATGCAGAAAGCGCAGCAAAGCAATAAATAAATTTACCACAAAGACAGAAAGTAAAAAAGATCGCAAAGAAAAAAGCCACTCAATTAAGGGTGGCCTTTTTTTATCTAGGGATTAGGGAAGGGCTCTGGATAGTATTATATTTCTTATGATAACGTAAAGTTTTAACACTAAGTATTTTAAAACTATTTTTTCTTCTTGTCGCCGCTCTGTTCAATTTCCCTGTTCATTTCCACCATATCCACCGGTTGTGAGAAATCGCCCAGTAACCATTTGCTATAATAATCAGCCATCAGCCAGAAGAAATATTCCGTCATATCGCCATAAGCATGGCGCTGGCCGGGAAGTAACATAAAATCAAAACGCTTATTGGCTTTAATGAGGGCATTGGCCATACGGATGGTGTTTGCAGGGTGCACATTATTATCAATATCGCCGGTTACCAGTAAGAGCCGCCCTTTCAGGTTTTTGGCCAGTTCGCTATTCTTTTCAATGGCATACAGAAAACTGGTATCGCCTTTTTCACTTACCTGTTCTTTTACCCCATGATGTTTTTCGCTCCACCAGCGATTGTACACATTGTTTTCATGATTACCGGAAGAAGACACAGCTACTTTAAAGAAATCAGGGTAAACCAGCATGGCGGCGGTTGACATAAATCCACCACCTGAATGTCCATGAATGCCCACCCTGTTAATATCAATAAATGAATATCTGTCCGCCAGTTGTTCAATGGCTGCCTTTCTATCGGCCAGACCATAATCCCGCAGGTTGCCATATCCATAATTATGGTACCACTTTGATCTCGAAGGATGACCACCGCGATTGCCAACCGTAACCACAATAAAACCAAGCTGTGCCAGTCGGTCGATGCGATCCATTCCCCGTACAAAGGCCTTGTTCACGGCTTCTGTTTGCGGACCCGGGTATACATAAGCAATGACGGGATATTTTTTAGTTGAGTCAAAGTCGAAGGGTTTATACATTACGCCATAGAGATCAGTTATGCCATCGTCTGCTTTTACCTTTACTGTCTGGGGGAATTTATAACCGGCTTCAAACATCCTCGTCATATCGGTCTTCTCCAGGTCCATGATCTTTTTTCCATTGATATCAAATAATGAAGATTGAGGAATGCTGTTGACGCGGGATGAATTATCAACAAAATAACGGGTAGCATCGTCCATGGAAACACCGTGTTCTGCTTCTCCCGTGTTTAATGATTTTAAGCCGGAACCATCCAGGCCAATCCGGTACAAGTGGAGGTAGTAAGGATCTTCGCCTGCTTCTTTGCCATTACCAGTGAAATATAATGTTCTTGTTTTATCATCGATACCTTCAATATCTTCTGTATGCCATGGGCCGCTGGTTAATTGAGAAAGGAGTTTGCCATTTTCATCATATAAGTAAAGATGTCCCCATCCGTCTCTTTCGCTCCAGTGAACAATTTGTTTGCCTTCGTTTACCAGTCCGGGCCTGCGCACTTCCACATAGGTATTCATTCTTTCTTCGATCAGAACTTTTGGCGTGGCGGATTTTATATCAAGCACACATACGTCGATACGTTTAAGGTCGCGACTGGTGCGGGAAAAATATAATTTGTCGTTTGTGCCGTGCCAGAGCAAGGGCCTGTAATCATCATCCCGTTGTTTTTCCAGTGCCGGTGCCGACCATATGGCGAGTTCCTGGTCTTTGAAGAAAGCTGTTTCTATCTTTTTACTTGTTTTATTGGCGAAGTCAAATAACAACATTTCACGGACCGCGGATTCTTTTTCTCCCGGCATCTGGTATTTATAGGTTTCCAAAGTTGGCCTGGGGTCTGCAATGCTATTGATCACCCAGAGGTCGTTCACTTTACGTGAATCAGAACGAACCATGGCAAAATAATTTCCGTTTGGCGACCAATAAATGAAGGCAGGTTTTCTTTTATTTTTGTTTTTTTCCCGGTCGATATTTGTTTCATTATTGCCATCGCCATAGTTATAATTTTCTATGCCGTCTTTGGTGAGTTGTGTTTGAACAATGGTGCTGTCATCTTCATTTTTCAGTGCTTTTCGGTAATTGGCAGAATCCATATACCAAAGGTTATAGTTCTTTGCAAAGACCACCCATTTGCGGTCAGGGGAGATGGAAGCCCATGTGGGACGCGCTTTAGGCTTCTCATAGTCTTTTCTTTCTTTTAATTCATTGGTGCCGATATTATACTCGAAGAAATAGGATTTCTTTTCTTTTATGGCCGGGGCATTTTTCTTGGTAGTATCTTTTTTCTCGATTTCTTCTGAGCTCTTCACTTCAAACTCAATGATATCATCTTCCCGCAGGAATTTCAGGTTTTCTATGCCAAGGTGTTGTGCATCGAAAGGGTCTTTTACGATTTTGGTTATGGCTGCGGCGAGTTTATCATTATCAAAGAGGACCTGTTTGCTATTTTTTGCGGGGTCTACAATGTACCATTTTTTGCCGGCGCTGGTTTCATACATGTACCAGAAGCGGTTGGTATTTTTCAACCAATGGGGATCTACACTTGTAGAGAAGAGCATCTTCTCCAGTTTTTTGGGGGAGAATTTGGCGGCAAGCGGGTAGTTGGCTTTTGCCTGCATTACCGGTTGTGTTTGGCCAGTGACAATGAGATTGAAACAGATTAAGCATGCTACTAATAGATATCTCATGAATGATTATTTATAAAGATGAAAATACTTATTAGTTCTTTATAACCGCAAAGAAAAATGAGCGCAATGATTCGCCAGGATATTTTTATATTCGCAATAAGTATCATATAATCATATGAAATATAATTTCCTGGTATTTACAATCTTCTGCTCAATCATACTGAACAAAGAAGCCATGTCTCAAAAATCAATATCCTATTTAGCACTGGGCGATTCTTATACCATTGGCGAAGGAGTTCCTGTTTATGAAAGTTATCCATACCAGGCAGTGCAAATGCTTCGTAAGAAAGGGTATAATCTCCAGGCCCCGGAAATAGTGGCTAAAACAGGATGGACTACAGATGAATTGCAAGCTGGTATCAACAGCACTAAATTTCTGCCTATCTATGATGTGGTCACTTTACTAATTGGCGTTAATAATCAATATCGGGGGAAAAGCCCGGAAACATATGCAGATGAATTTGAGTCGCTCCTCAAGCAGGCGATAGCATTTGCGGGTAATGACAATAAACGTGTGGCTGTATTAAGTATACCCGATTGGGGCGCTACTCCATTCGCCGAAGGCAGGGACAGGGCGAAGATTACGGCGGAGATTGATGCGTTTAATGCCGCAAACAGAAAGATCACAAGCAAATATAAAGTGCAGTATATTGATATCACACCCGGCACGAGGATGGCCGCAACGGACCCTACGATGGTAACTAAAGATAAACTGCATCCTTCCGGAAAGGAATACACGAAATGGGCAGAGAAGGTGGCTAAATTTGTTACAACGATAAGGTAAACGTCCTCGTTTCTAACTCACCCCCTTCCCCTCTCTTTCAAGAGAGGGGAAGGGGGTGAGTTCGGTTAAATGTATTGGGCCATTTCAAACTGGTACTGCTGCGCAATTGCACGGGCCTCTGTTGCAAAGTCATCGTCTTCCGATGCATAAATAATGGCACGACTTACATTAACCAGAATGCCGCAGTCTTCAATCATCGCTTTTTCTGAAATATCTTTCAGGCTTCCGCCTTGTGTGCCCACACCGGGAACCAGGTAAAAGTGGCCGGGAGTGATCTTGCGGATATTTACAAATGCATCTGCCTGTGTGGCGCCTATCACAAACATCAGGTTTTCGGTTGTGCCCCACTGTGAAACTGTTGAAAGCACTTTCTCATATAGCATGGGTGAACCCAATTCGGCCATGGGTTGCAATTCAAAATCCTTGGATCCTTTATTTGAGGTGAGCCCGAGCACAATGCCCCATTTACCTTCAAACTGCAGGAATGGTTTTACGCTGTCCTCGCCCATATAAGGGGCAATGGTGATGGCATCGAAGGGAAGTTGCTGCAAAAAAGCCTTGGCGTATTGTGTTGAAGTGTTTCCTATATCACCTCTTTTGGCATCTGCAATTTTAAAATGCGTATCAGGGATATAGCGGACGGTTTTTTCCATCGCTTCCCAGCCTTTCAAGCCCATGGCTTCATAGAATGCAGTATTGATCTTATAGCTTACACACAAGTCCAGTGTAGCATCTATAATAGATTTATTAAAAGCAAAAATGGGATCAGCTTCTTTGAGCAGGTGTTTGGGAATCAGATCGAGGTCGGTATCAAGTCCCACACATAAATAGGATTTCTTTAATCTTATTTGTTCTACAAGTTGCTTTCTGGTCATTCGGTTTTCTTATTATTTTATCTCTATGGTTTTATCAGAATATCTCTTATGGTAGTATAAAAATGCCAAACATCTTCATAGCTGTTATATAAAGGAACCGGCGCCAGCCGGATCACATTTGGTTCGCGCCAATCGGTGATTATTCCTTTAGCCGTAAGCTCATTGAAAATCTCCCTGCCCTTTTGGAGCATCAGCAGGGAAACCTGGCAACCCTTTTCCTGCCGGGGAGTAATGCATTCCAGCACTTGGGCATTTTGCTGGCGGTTTAATTCGTCGAGCAGGAACCAAAGCCAGGCATTGAGTTTTTCTTTTTTGTCCTGTAGATTTTCCCAGCCAGCCGTTTCAAAAATTTCCAGCGATGCACGCAGGCTGGCATATAAAATGGGTGAAGGTGTACTTAATTGCCATCCTTCTGCTGTTGCGCTGGGTACAAATCCCTTTTCCATTTTGAAACGGGTATTTTTTTCGTATCCCCACCAACCTGCAAATCGGTTCAGTGAAGGGTCTTTATGGTAACGTTCATGAATAAACGCTGCACCTACTGCTCCTGGTCCGCCATTCAGGTATTTGTAATTGCACCAGCAGGCAAAGTCGGCATCCCAGTTGTGCAGTTGCAGTGGTACATTGCCAGCCGCATGGGCAAGGTCGAAGCCCACTTTAGCACCTGCCTTGTGTGCAGCTGCTGCTATTGCCTGCATATCAAATAACTGACCGGTATAGTAATTTATTCCGCCCCATAATACCAGTGCCAGCTCATCTTTATTGGCTTCTATGGCAGCAGTGATATCTTCCAGCCTGATGATTTGTTCCCCTTCCCTGGGTTTAACTTCGATGATGGTTTGATCTGGATCCAGCCCATGATGGCGGACATGTGTTTCAAACATGTATTGGTCGCTGGGAAAAGCTTTGGCTTCGCAGATGATCTTATTTCTTTTTCCATCAGGGCGGTAAAAACTCACCATCATCAGGTGGAGGTTTACCGTAAGCTGGTTCATGACGGTGATCTCGGTGGGCAATGAACCGGTTATTTTGCTTAAAGGGTTGAGGAGATGATCATGGTAATTCAACCAGGGGTCATCCCCAAGGAAAAATGCTTCTACGCCATAATCCGACCATTGGCCAAGGACTGTGTCAATATATGTTCGGGCAGTTTTAGGTTGAAGGCCCAATGAGTTTCCCAGGAAATACACCTGATCCTTACCGTTATGATGTGGGATGATGAACTGGTCCCGAAAAGATCTTAGCGGATCATCGTTGTCTAATTTAACCGAAAAGTCGCGATGTGCTTCGAAATTCATTTGTATTCTTTTTTACTTTGCGGTTAATGTATTCACTTTCGATTTTGAGCAGGATTCTGAGGATTTTATGAATTAACACGATGGATTATATTGATTTTATGTATTTTTTTTCATCTAAATACCACAGGCTGTTTGACTTTCGATTTTCGACTTTCGATTTTACACTTCTATATACTCCCGGTTCGTCCGCCGTCTACGGGAATACTTACACCATTTACATACGCCGCCGCCGGGCTCGCAAGAAAAGCCGCAACAGCAGCAATCTCCTGTACCTCTCCAAACCTTTTTGCAGGAACATCCGCTTCCATTTGTTGGGTGACTGTTTCAACCGGGCTTTCCGTATTGGCTGCAATCTGGGAAATCAGGCTTCTAAGCCGGTTCGTTTTAGTGAACCCCGGAAGGATATTATTTACGGTTATGCCATACCGTGCCACTTCGTTTGATAAGGTCTTTGCCCAGGAAGCGGTTGCGCCACGTATGGTATTAGACACGCCCAGGTTATTGAGCGGTATGCGTACAGAGGTGGAAATGATATTGATGATCCTGCCATAGGCAGCTGCTTTCATGGATGGTAATGCTGCCTGGGCCAGGTACTGGTTGCAAATAATATGCTGTTGGAAAGCCCGCATAAACTGTTCTTCTGTGGCTTCCGTAATGGGGCCGGGGGCCGGCCCGCCGGTATTGTTGACCAGGATATGAACGGGGAAGTGCTTTGTGTGCAACGAGATCATTTCTTTCACCTGCTCCGGGTATTGAAAATCGGCTACCCGGTACCGGTGCTCCTGTCCGGGATTTTTTTGCAGCTGACCAACTGCTTCTTTCAGTGCATTTTCATTACGGGCTACCAGGGTACAGTTAGCCCCCAGGAGTGCCAGTTCTTTTGCAATGGCCAGTCCGATGCCCTGTGTACTGCCGCAAATCATGGCTTCTTTTCCCGAGATCGATAAATCCATATTGATGTTGGCTTCTAATAAATCAGGTGAAAAAACAGCGCTAATCTTCCTCCATTTCCTGTTTGATCTCTTCCGAAATCTTTACCAGTACTTTGTCGATCCGGTGCCCGTCCATATCCAGGATCTCGAAATGAAAGCCGCTCCAGTCCATCTTATCACCGCTTTGAGGGATGCGTTCCATGCGGTGCAGTATGAAGCCGGCGAGGGTGTCAAATTCCTGTTCTCCTTCATTCATCCATTCTGTTTTTTCGAACTTCGTTAAGAAGTCGTAGAATGGAATCTGTGCATCTACCAGGAAGGTTCCATCCTCCCTTTCCTTCACTTCATAATCTTCCACATCCTGTTGGGGAAGTTCTCCTACGATGGCTTCTAAAATATCATTCAGGGTGATGAGTCCAAGCAGGGTGCCATATTCATCCACAACAAAACAGGTATGTATTTTGGATTCCTTGAATCTTTCCAATAGCTGGTAAGGAGAATTATTTTCAGGAACGAAAAGGGCAGGTTTCATACTGTCTTTAAAAGGTATATCATCGGGAGTGACATACATATCTTTAATAGATACGATGCCCTTTATATTATCAATGCTATTGTGGCAAATGGGATAAACGGAATGTGGTTCCTGGAGTATTTTTTCTTTGATCGTTGTTTCATTATCGTTGATATCAAACCAGATGATATCATGCCTATGCGTCATCAATGAAGTGATGTTTCTGTCGCCCAGGTGAAAAATCCGTTCGATGATCTCCTGTTCTGTTGCTTCAATGGCGCCGTGTTCCGTTCCTTCACTGATGATGGCTTTGATCTCTTCCTCCGTTACCTGGTTGTCGGTGGTTTTGATATTGAAAAGCTTGATCAGGATATTGGTTGTTTTATTCAGTAACCATACAAATGGCCAGGTAATGATATTGATTACTTTCATGGGGGCGGCTACACCCTTGGCAATGGCTTCCGGTGCGGTTAGCCCTAAACGTTTGGGCAACAGTTCACCCAGTATAAGGGAGAAAAAAGTAAGCACAACCACAACCAGTGTTGTTGCGATTGGGGTAGCATAAGGCTGTAACAGGGGTACTTTTTCCAGCATGATCGCAACATCGTGAACAATTTTATCGCCTGAATAAATACCGGTTAAAATACCGATAAGGGTAATGCCGATCTGGACAGTTGATAAAAAAGTTTCGGGTTTATTGGCCAGGCTTAGTGCAGCTTTTGCCCGAAGGTCGCCTTTATTGGCCTGTGCTTCAAGCCTGGCTTTTCGTGCAGACACCAGGGCGATCTCTGCCATGGAAAAAAGTCCGTTCAGGAGGATAAGCCCCAGTATTATAAAGATTTCGATCATTAATGTGAATTTACTAAACCAATTTGAGTTTCAAAAAAACGTGATGCTGCATAGCCAATCATTATACCAAAGATAGCACCACATATAACATCAGATGGATAATGTACGCCAACATACACCTGTGAATAGGATATTAAGGCTGCCCACAAAAAAACAAGGGCCCATTTCCGGCTGATGAATTTAAGTGTTTGAAAAATGAAGGTAGCCGCAGCAAAATGATTGCTGGCATGTGAAGAAATGAAACTTCCATTCATACCACAGTATTTGGCAATAAACCTGATCTGGTGGGCCATCATTGGATCCCGGCAGGGGCGGGGACGGTCAAATATCTCTTTTATGACCTGACTGCTAAGCAGGTCGTTCACACCAGCCATGGCCAGTGCCGTAACAACCCACCAGCCCCCCTTTTTTCCAAAGTTGATGATCATGAACAAGGCCAGGAAGAGATAAAATGGCACATATAAATAAGACTCCCTGGCAAAAAGCGCCACATTATCAAACCATGGGCTGGTCCAATCCTTGTTTATACGGAGCATCAGCCAGTAATCTGCATGGAGGATTTTATCCAGGAGCGACAGGTTTTGCTGGCTTTGCAATAATATCATGGGCGCAAAAATAAGAACTCAGGGACAAGATGCCTGAACTATATCCTAAGTTAATGAAAGTTAAGGTGTTGTGGTAATAAAAATATAGTCCGGGACTTTAAATGTATAAATATAATAAGCAATAGCATTACCTGTTTCGGTTGTATTTGCAATGTAACTGTTGGGTTGATTATTCATAAATCACTCTATCAATCAAGGATTGTCCTCCCCCTTACAACTTAATTATTCAACTCCTCCGTGGTTTTCCCCCTCCGGAGGGGGACATAACAGCCCTTTAATACAAAGTTTTTTTGCTATAAATGATAGTTGAATTTAATAGAAAAGTTGTGGAGAAGCATTGTCCCCCTCTGGAGGGGGGTGAATTTGGAGTTTAACACACACTCAGGTTTTAGGGGGAGGATGTTTTCTCTCTTTTACTCACGAAAGTTCAGGATGATTTTGTTACATTTTCCTGCCAACCAGGATGAGTCTGGGGGATTTCCTTAAATCGTAGTTGCCCAGTTGATAATCCCCATAAACATCTTGTATTTGTATTCCCTGGTAAGACAGCATATCATTAAAATCACCGAGGCTGAACTTGCTCACCTTCTCTGTAAAAACAAGTGGCTCTTCCAGTGAATGGTCTTCGATTTCGATTTTTTTAAAAAAATGATCTTCATCCATCCACCTGGTAATGTAAAATTCCACATCGTTTACCTCTTTTTTTTCTTTATGTATCAGGTGGTCTTCCACATAATGTGCATTGAGATAGTCTATTACCAGTCTTCCGCCTGGTTTCAAAGCAGCAGACATGGTTCTTATTGCATCCTGATGTTCGCGGTGTGTATTGAAATAGCCAAAACTGGTAAAGAAATTAAAAACATACTGGAAATAATTGATCCGAAAAGGTAAACGCATGTCGTGAACATAGAAATGGAGGTTGTTACGTTCCAGTTTATTGGCTTCTTCAATCATGGCCGGAGAAATGTCGATACCGGTTACGTCAAATCCTTTTTCGGCAATGGCCAGTGCATGCCTGCCTTTTCCACAGGCAATGTCCAGCATTCTTGAACCCGCAGGTGGCTTCAATAATTGCAAAAGGCGGTCAATGAAAGCTTTAGCTTCCAATTCATTCCTTTCGAAGTACAACTGGTGATAATAGGGAGAATTGAACCAATCCCTGAACCAGGGTTGTTGCGCCATCCCGGAAAATTTAGGCAAAAGTAGGCCCCGCCGGCATATATATCCGGAAAACAGGCTCTTTATTTTAATATTTACAAAACCGTTAATTCAAGGGGTTTCAAGCCATGCCTTTGGTTTTTTTAGCGTATGTTTGCAGCCCTAAACACCTAGACTTGTGGCATTGATAAAAAGTATTTCCGGGATTCGGGGTACCATCGGTGGAAAACCCGGCGATACCTTATCCCCCCTCGATATAGTTAAATTTACTTCCGCTTTTGGCTCCTGGCTGGTGGAAAAAACCGGCAATAAAAAAATTGTTATTGGCAGGGATGGACGTATCAGCGGCCCGGTAGTTAATAACCTGGTTGTTAATACCCTTGTTTCACTTGGTATAGAAGTAATTGATCTTGGCCTGAGCACAACCCCAACCGTTGAAATAGCCGTGGTAATGGAAAAAGCTGCCGGTGGGATCATCATTACAGCCAGCCATAATCCCAAAGACTGGAATGCGTTGAAATTGCTCAACGGGAAAGGTGAATTCATCAGCGGCGAAGATGGAGCCGAAGTGCTCGAAAAAGCCGCAAAAGGTGATTTCAGCTATGCCACAGTGGAAAAACTGGGTAGCCACGAAATAAACGACAGCTATCTCCAAAAACATATTGATGCCATCCTGGCCCATGAATTGGTCCAGGTTGATAAAATACAGGCGAAGAAATTCCGCATTGTTGTTGATGCCATCAACAGCACAGGTGCCATTTTTGTACCTGCATTATTGAAAGCCCTTGGGGTGAAAGAGGCGGATATCATTTTGCTGAATGGCGAAGTGAATGGCAAGTTTGCCCATAACCCGGAACCGCTGCCCCAGAACCTTACACAACTGGCCAATGAGGTCAATAAAAGCGGCGCTCACCTGGGTATTGCCGTGGACCCTGATGTAGACCGGCTGGTTTTGGTTTGCGAAGACGGCAGTATGTTTGGTGAAGAGTATACCCTGGTTGCCGTGGCAGATTATGTATTGAGCAAAAGAAAAGGTAATACCGTCAGCAATCTCTCCTCTTCCCGCGCCCTGAAAGATGTTACCATGCGCCATGGCGGCACATACTATCCCAGTTCCGTAGGCGAAGTAAATGTGGTGAAGAAAATGAAGGAAGTGGATGCGGTCATTGGCGGTGAAGGGAATGGCGGGATCATCATGCCAGACATGCACTATGGCCGTGATGCGTTGATCGGCATCGCATTATTCCTGAGTTTCCTGGCCGAGAATGGCAAGACCGTGAAACAGATACGCGGCACTTATCCGGATTATTTTATCAGCAAGAATAAAATCGAATTTGAATCGGGGATCGACCTGGAAGCCGTATTTGAATTACTTAAGAAAAAATACAAGAGCCAGCCTTTAAATACAGAGGATGGGTTAAGGATAGAGTTTGATAACGACTGGGTCCATCTCAGGTCCAGTAATACAGAACCCATCATACGGGTGATCGCTGAAAGTAATTTTGAAACAACTGCAAGGAATATTGCTACGAGGTTGATCCATGATATTCGCGAATTCATGTAAGGAGCAGGATTTTGAGGATTGGATGGATTAGCAGGATGGATTAGTAGGATTTTGAAGGATTGTTTAGTAGGGCAGGTGCAGGATTTTGGAGGATTCTTTGGTTTGGCGGCAAGTTGCGGCAGGGTTGGCTTTGGGGTTGTTTGTTTCAACCATTATACCTTAAAATGAACAGCTGAAACATAAGTAGTTAAAATCACTTTTATGTCTGAAAGGATTTATTTTGATAATGCTGCCACCACTTCCCTTGATCCAAAAGTGCTGGAAGCTATGATGCCATTTCTCACGGAAAAATTTGGCAATCCTTCTTCCATTTATTCATACGGCAGGGAAACGCGACTGGCCATTGAGATGGCACGTAAATCTGTTGCCAAAATCATCAATGCACATCCTGCGGAAATTTTCTTCACCAGTGGCGGTACTGAGAGCAGTAATACGGCTATTTTTTCTGCAGTGCGCGATCTTGGTTGTACACATATCATCACATCACCCATTGAACACCATGCAACATTGCATACGGTGGAATACCTGAAAAACAGGGGAGAGGCCAACCTGAGTTATGTGCAGCTCTTACCTAACGGGCATATTGATATGGAGGACCTGGAGCACCTGCTGGCTGCCAGTGAAGAAAAAACCCTGGTGACATTGATGCATGCCAACAATGAGATCGGGAACATCACCGATATACTGGCAGTAGGAGAACTTTGTAAATTATACAACGCCATTTTTCATTCGGATACGGTGCAAACCATCGGGCATTTCCCTTTTGACCTGCGCAATACACCTGTGCATTTTATTACCGGTGCCGGACATAAATTCCATGGGCCTAAGGGAACCGGGCTGCTTTATGTAAATGAAAATGTAAAGATACATCCATTGATACATGGTGGTGGACAGGAAAGGAACATGCGGGCGGGAACAGAAAATATTTATGGCATAGTAGGTTTCGCCAAAGCTTTGGAAATTGCCACTGCCGAATATGAACAGGAAAGTGCGCTGATCAAATCGATCAAGCTGTATATGATGGAGCAGTTGAAGAAGAAGATCAAAGGCGTTTCTTTCAATGGCGATCCGCTCGGACGTTGCCTCTATACCGTGCTTAGTGTGAGTTTTCCTAAAACGGAGAAATCAGAAATGATCCTCTTCAATATGGATATCCATAATATCTGTGCTTCCGGCGGCAGTGCCTGCACCAGCGGTGCCGACCAGGGATCTCATGTGATCCGAGCCATCAATAATAATCCCAACCAGGTGACGGTAAGATTCTCTTTCAGTAAGTATAATACGAAAGAAGAAGTGGATACCGTGGTGGAGAAGTTGAAGGAATTAATTTAACCGCTTTTGACTCACCCCGTCCACGCCAGGGCGTGGCCACCCCTCTCTTTAAAAAAGAGAGGGGAATAACAGCCCTTCGGTGCAGTTATCTTCAACAAGATTTGTCCTTTCCCAATGTATAATTAATGCCAGAGGGCTGTTGGCTGCTTGCCCCCTCTCTAATTATAGAGAGGGGTGGTCCCGCGTATGCGGGACCGGGGTGAGTCAAATAACTTAAGAAGCAAAGAAGCTAAGTTTCATTATCAGTTCCTCCGGCAGCTTAGGTAATTTCTTGCGCTCAATCAGGTAGGTTGATAACCCTGCGATATCCCTGAATACATAATGTTTGCTTACTGCACCTTCCAGGTATCCCGAGCCTGATGTATTGCCCGTGCCTACACGCATGCCGATCATGCGGCGCACCATGCGGTAATGTGCATGCCGCCAGCCGGCCAACTGGTTATCGATGTCTACCAGGGTATCCAATATTTGAAAGGAATTCTGGAATACCGGGAAATCACGGTACAGCATGATGAACAATGCTGCCCGCATGGCAGCAGGAGACAGGGTGCTCCTTAAAACAGACAGCTGTTCTTCTGCCATGTCTTTTGGAATGATTTCAAAAAAAGTGAAATCAAAATCTTTGATCTTACCAGTCTCTCTTTCGGTTAGCCCTTGCTGGTAGATATTCCTGTAATCATTCCAGAATGGATGAAGCGTATTTTCAGTTTCTTTTTTATATGATTGCCAGTGGTCCATTTCAAAGAAAGGCATTCTTTCCAGCCAGTTATTGATCAGTTTGATGAGTGTTGGCGCGTGCTCCACTTCGTTGATTGCCTGGTAATCGTTTTGGTTGAATCCGCCCTGGTTGGTGCGTTTATAATAATCGGCATGATGGCGCTTGTCCATCTCCAGTCCAAGCCTCGCCTCCAATAGCCTGAATTGCACACTTTGGAAGCCGGAAGCAGGTGTGAGCAGGTTACGGAATTCCAGGAAATCCATTGGCGTCATGGTATCGAGGATGGTTACCTGCTGATTCAACAGCCCCAGTATCTTTTCCACCCTTTTAAGCCTGTGGAGGGCCAGGTTCATATCTTCCGAATTATCGTTGATCTTTTCTTTTCCGAATATCCCGCAGATATAATCCAGTTCAAACAGGATTTGTTTGAACCAGAGTTCGAAAGCCTGGTGGATGATGATGAAGAGCATTTCATCATGGGCCGGAATATTTCCAGGCTCAAAGCTTATCGGATGCTGGCTACCCAGTATGCCCGACAAGTTGAGGTAATCTTTATAGTAAATATTTTGTGATTCCATATTTGGCATGCTGTTGAATGCGGCAAGTTATATTAAATTGCAGTTATTAATACCCGAAAATTCATATGGCAACAGAAGCAGGCATCGGCTCAAGAGTGGAGCATCCGCATTTTGGCAGGGGAGTGATCGTGGACCTTGCATCAGAGAGTTATATCATCTGGTTTAAGTCGCAGCAGGGAACCCGTTCCATTGGAAAAGATTTCGAAGGCTTGACGATCATTGAAAAAACAGAGGCCGGTCATGGCGGTTCGGGAATATCTGTTGCGGATATTGAAGTGGCGCTGGAACGTGTGTTGGCTCAGCGCCTGCATGAAGTGGAGATGGTGCCCATTGCCAATAAATGGCATAATGGAAACCTGGTTATGCAGCCGGCTGATAAATCCTTGCAGGGAAAGGAAATTCCGCTGGAAACTTTTTTCCACAAGATCGTGATGGTGCGCGATAAATTAAGACTGATCGAACAAAAGATCAATGCGAGTAAGAATTTGGATGATGCGGAGAAAGTAGACCTCACGCAGTACCTTACCGGGATCTACGGATCACTTACGACATTTAATGTATTGTTCCGGGAGAATCATCATCAGTTTAAAGGGGCAGGGAAAGACTAACATATTGTCTGAACCTTGATTTGGGGGGATTATTTTGATTAATGGGATTTACATTTTTCCTTTGCTACATTGCCTTAGATTGTATTGGCTGTTAATCATCTTTATCACCAAAATCCCCCCAAATCATGGTTCAGACAACATTTTTCGTATCTTAAAATTATGACCACAATACCAGCCATGCGCCAACGGGTGCAATCGATCGATGTATTACGCGGAATTGTTATGGTGCTGATGGCACTGGACCATACACGTGATTTTTTTCACAATGGCGTAAGCACTACCGATATATCCATGGCCACTGATCCAACCAACCTGGATACCACTACACCTTTCCTTTTTTTTACTCGCTGGATCACCCATTTCTGCGCGCCAACTTTTGTTTTCCTGGCAGGCACTTCGGCTTATCTCATGAGCCGCAAAAAAAGCATAGCAGAACTCAGGAGTTTCCTCGTTAAAAGAGGCTTTTGGCTGATTCTGGTGGAAGTATTGATCATAACATTTTCCTGGTCCTTTAACCCTTTATATAGCGTTCTTTTCCTGCAGGTAATCTGGGCTATTGGCATAAGTATGATATTGCTGGGGTTATTGGTTTTTTTACCAGTGAATGCCATTGTACTCATAGGGCTTGTTATTACTTTCGGCCATAATTTGCTGGATATACCAACCATTGCAAATGCATTAAAAGGCAATGTTATTTCCGACCTGGTTTTTGACGCAGAGTTTACTTATTATAATTATGCACCTGGCCATGGAGTGATAATCGTATATGCATTCCTGCCATGGACGGGATTGATGTTCCTGGGTTATGGGCTGGGCCAGTTATATGTTCCGGGATATGATGCGGTGAAGAGGCAAAAACTTTTGCTCCAGCTTGGCACTGGCTTATTGATATTTTTTGTGTTGCTGCGTTTTTCCAATTTGTATGGTGATCCACATCCATGGGGCATTCATCCGCGCGGTCCGGTATTCAGCTTTTTGTCGTTTCTGAACGTACATAAATATCCGCCTTCATTATTATACAGTTCAATGACCATCGGCACGGCATTGATCGTTTTATCCGTTTTGGAAAAGTATTCAAACAGAATTACCTCTTTCTTTAACCAGTTTGGACGTGTACCCATGTTCTATTATATCGCCCATTTTTACCTGCTGAAAATAACAGAAGTGATCGTTTTCTTTTTATCGGGATATACCAGTAAAGATATCATTGGTGAGAACAATCCTTTTTTCTTTCAGCCGCAAGGATTTGGTTTTTCTTTGGCAGGTGTTTATATCATATGGATCTGCCTCATTCTTGTTTTATATCCCTTATGTAAAAAATACAATGCCTATAAGAGCACCCATAACCAATGGTGGCTCAGTTATCTGTGATCCGAAAATGGTATATTTCAGTTGAAATGTTTTCATATGAAAAAAATCTCCTGCCTGTTTTTAATGGGCATTATCTATTGTTCATTTCTTTTTGCGCAGGATAGTACCTATGCGGAGAAACTGGGTTTTCCAAAAGGGAAGAAGGTTGTTATTTTTCATGTGGATGATGTAGGGATGAGCCTTGATGGAAATCATGGGGCCATTGAGGCGATGGAAAAAGGGGTGGCCACTTCCTGCAGTGTTATGATGACCTGCCCCTGGGTGCCTGGATATTTTCATTATTTAAAAGATCATCCCAACACCGATGCCGGATTGCACCTCACCCTTACATCAGAATGGAAGGATTATCGCTGGGGACCTTTAAGTGGAAAGCCAGCAGTACCCGGATTGGTTGATGGGGAAGGGGCTATGTGGGCTTCTGTGGAAGATGTAGTGAAGCATGCTACGGCGGATGAAGTGGAAACAGAGATTCGCGCACAGGTGGAAAGGGCGCTACAAATGGGTTTCAGGCCCACACATTTGGATTCTCATATGGGCACACTGTTTGCCACTCCTGCTTTTATACAGCGTTATGTGAAGGTGGGGATGGAATATAAAATCCCGATCATGTTTCCCGGAGGGCATAATACGCTCGCGGCCGAACAACTGAAATCTACCAGTGCAGATATGCAAATGGCCAGGAATGTAGGCAAAGCATTATGGCTGGCAGGCCTTCCCGTCATAGACGATCTGCACAACACCAGCTATGCGCCGCATCTTCCTGAAGGGGTAAAACCTACAAGTGAAAACCTGCGGAAATATAAAACTCAGTTTTACATTGATGCACTAAAGTCGTTAAAGCCAGGGATCACTTATGTGATCATGCATTGTATCAAGCCTACGGAAGTATTTCCGTATATCTCTGATTCGGGCCCTGTACGCGAAGGGGATTTTCTGGCAATGACAAATCCGGAATTAAAGAAGTATATCGAAAAAGAAGGGATCATTTTGATGACGATGCGGGAATTGATGGAAAGGAGGGAGAAAGTCGCCAACAGAGAGTAGAGGTTAGAGGGCAGAGGTTAGTCAACAGCCTAATGCATGAAGTATTCAAAATTAGAATTATAATAAAGTTGTTTCGTTTTTTGCTTCTGCCCTCTGCCCTCTATCCTCTATCCTCTGCTTATTTAATCCGGTTCTTTATCTCATTCAGTTTCATCAACGCTTCCACCGGAGTAAGCCTGTTAATATCCAGGTTGCCCAGCAATGTCCTGATCTCATCAAATGTTTCAGAATGGGCATCAAAAATGGAAAGCTGCACTTTTGGAGCAGATAAATTTTTCACCTGTTCCCCGATCGACTGATCCACATGTTTTTCTTCCAGTTGTTTCAATACTTCGTTTGCGCGTTGCAGCAAGGAAGGCGGCATGCCGGCCATCCGGGCCACATGGATACCAAAACTGTGTGTGCTTCCGCCGGGTGCGAGTTTGCGCAGGAAAATGATGCGGTTACCTACTTCCTTATTGGTGACATGGTAATTTTTTACGCCGGGCAATTTATTTTCCAGTTCATTCAGTTCATGATAGTGTGTGGCAAAGAGGGTCTTGGGTTTACAGCTGTTTCCATGGAGATATTCCACAATGCTCCAGGCGATAGATATACCGTCGTATGTAGAAGTACCGCGTCCAATTTCATCCAACAGGATCAGGCTCCGGGCCGACATATTATTGATGATACTGGCCGTTTCATTCATCTCCACCATAAAAGTGGATTCACCACCGCTCAGGTTATCTGATGCGCCAACGCGGGTGAATATTTTA
>JAHEEX010000290.1 GCA_024640465.1 Sphingobacteriales bacterium
CCCATGATCTTTGTTTAACTTTTTCATCCAGCATATTTTCAATGGCTTCGTAAATACTGTTCAGTTGAACATCATGTTCCCCCAGGCGGTTACGGATTTCTGAAATCTGATCCGCCATTTCTTTGTAAAAAAATACTACTTCCCTCAAGGCAATAAAAGCCCGAACAATGGCAATATTCATTTTAATGGCCCGGTCGCTTTTTAGTATGCTTGCCAGCATGGTAACGCCATGTTCGGTAAATGCTAATGGAAGATGCCTGTGGCCGCCCCAACTTGAGGTCACAAATTGTGACCTCAAGTTTATCAACTCTTCAGGGGTGATTTGAAACATAAAGTCGGGCGGAAATCTGACTATATTTCTTTTTATGGCCTGCTTTAATACCTTAGTCTCTACCTCATATAATGCAGCCAGATCAAAATCAAGGATCACTTTCTGGCCTCTTATTTCTCGAATTTTATGCTGAATAACGGCGATTTCCATGAGCTTTATTTAAGGTGCATTTTAGATAAATCTCAGGAAATAACTTCTACTATTCACTGGAGAAAATAACCGTTTAAAAATGTTTTTTTCGGAGTTTGGTTGTTTGTAGAGGATTGGTGATGAGTTGGATTAACCGCAAGGGAACAAAGACGCAAGGAACTCCTCTGCGAAACCTTCGCGGTCAACAGAATGCATACATAGGATCCTAACTTTTCTCATGCTTTTAATCCTTTATTATTTTGATATTGCTGATAAAGTATGTATCTGTCTCCGCTGAGTTTCCGTTGCAATCAAATGACAATGAATTAAACAGGTGGGCAGCAGGAATGGCTTTTTCAAATTCTGCTACCTTGATTTTATCAATAAACACCTGCAGCTTTTCTGCTGATTTCTTAAGGGTAACATTGATCCGGTTCATTTTTTTGTTGTTTGAAAAACCCTTTGCATCATACCATGTAGAACCCGTTAAATATCCGGGGGGCGAAGTAAATTTTGTTTCCACGGTCACTTGTCCATCGGCGCCGCCTGAGCCGGGACGAAGTTTTATATTAATATATGATTCTGCATTCCCGGGGGATGTTTCTTTGGATAAAAACAGGGTTAATCCCTTTGCTCCCCAGGTAAAGTTCTGGGGTACTGCCAGGTCATAGGTCAGGGTAAAATCCTGGGGCAGTGGTTTTTTTATTGAAGCAGCGCTGATAAAATGCCCTCTTAGTGCAACCCAGTTTCCATCCAATCCATCCGGCTGGGTCACCAAAGCTGTAGTTCCCGTATTGGCTAATCTTGTCTGCCAGCCAATGGGTTTATTTCCAGGGGCCGTGGTTGAAAAATCATCAAAGAAAAAAACGTTTGCAGCCGCTGCCATTTTCTTACTGGTTTCCGATGCTTCCGTAACGGCCACCGCTTCCCTGATTGTTGGAGAACGAAGGGGTTTATAGATTTGTCCCTTTACTTTTTCCGGGTTAAAGAAATAGTTATAGACATATTCAAAATTGAAATTGTTCAGTATGGATTCGTGCAAATGCAAATTATAGGCCGCATTGGGCATTCCCATTGTCCACCGGATGACTATCCATTGCGGCTGGTCTGTTTTGCAAAGTTCCCGTGCCGACTTATTTACTTTTAAAATCGGGAAGGTATAATAAACACCCTGTTTTCCATTGATGTCCTGATTGTCAAAAATATCCTGATACCCTTCCTTTGCATTTACAAAAGTCCAGAGGTTAATTTCCGTATTACGAGGCGTTAATTCAGCAATATCATTCCATTTATTTTTATATTTTTCTTTTAGCCTGTCCAGGTTCTTTTTCGCCGTTGCATAATTATCTGCCGACAACGCAGTTATTTCCTGCCAAACCGGAAATTGCTTTTCCGCTTGTGTAAAAAACTCGCCAATGGTTATTTTCTCAAATGGCAGTTCATTGTTTTTTGTCATGATGACCGTATAGTAAGCGTTGTCGTTAATTGTTTTGGGTGGTACATAATAATGTTTGTATGGAACAATGCTTTTGTTCTGATCGAAGTTTTTCAAATTACCTGCTTCCTTGTCGTCGGTTTGATATCCTTTACCAATGCTTTTGTAATCGGGAAGTAAAAAATAGTATTCTTCTGTACTTGAAATAAAAGATACCGGGAGGCTGATGTATTGCAATTGATTGGCTTCAATGTTCCAAAATTCTGCGAGGTTCACCTGCGGTGTATAATTTCCATTGGGATCTTTTTTTAAATACATATACATCCTGGAAAAAGCGCCATACAACTGTGGCAGGGCCGCAAGATGCGTATTTATTTCATTGCCCAGGCGGCTATTGCTGCCGCTTACTTTGGGTATGGCGTTTTGATAATACCCTGCATCCCCTAAGCAACCCTTAGGTAAATACGATTGCTGCATCCATTCTACAAACTGCTGGCTGTATCCTATCTGTTTGGCGCTGTACTTTCTGTTGCCTGCCTGTTTGCCTTCTGGTGGTGCAGGATGCTTATATATTTTCATCCAGCCAATATCTATATCGGCAATACTTTCCAGGGTAAACCCAACACGGTCTACATAAACCTGTGCCTGCGCAGTTATGGTTACAGCCATGAGTGCAAGGAGCATGATCTTTTTCATTGTATTGTATTTACACCTGATGGAAATTAGTATGAACTATTGGGGTATTTTAACGTCCTTCAAAATACCGGTTCCTGCAACAGTAACCTTTCCGCTATTTATGCTGATGCGGCCCTCCATACCCATTTCCACAGTCGTGGGGAAAGCATCTTTCCCGGCTATTCCAATGCCAGGTGATGCTGTCTTCTCGTTCTCATCCAGTATGCCTGTGCCTGCGCCCACCTTAGCTTCTGCAATAAGTGTTACATCCTCTAAGCCCTGGCGTCCAAATTCAAATTCAATCCCGCCACCAATTTTGGCTTCAGCCTTCAGCGGGCCTTCACTTACATCCTTTCCAACCTCAGCGCTTAATTTGTATGTGCTGCTGACATAGGTATCCCCTTCTGCCCTTTCAAAATCATCTTTTCTAACATAGCTTAAAAACATAAAATCAAACTCACTGGTCATCCGGCTGCAGTTATTGGTAAACTTTATTACATTTCTTAAATTCATGGTATACTTGTACTGGCAGGCCACATCATCAAAATTTTGCAGTTTGAATGGCTTCCCTTCCCCGGAATCTGTTTTTTCACGGCACCAGGCGCTTTTATCCTTAAACTTTACTACCTGGTCTTTGATGGAAGTCAGCCAGGTGATCTGTGCCTGGATTTTGGCATATTCAAATTGCTGGAGCCACATGGTATATTGATTATAATAGGTTTCGTCATTGATCTTGCGGCGTAAGAAATTTAACCAATCGGTTGATTTTTCTTCCAGGGTCTGATTTCCTTCACTTAAAAATGCATTCTTTGCTTTCGTATCATCAGCACAGGCAGCATCAATAGGATTGGGCTTCCCTTCTCCAAACTGATCTTCATATTTTTTTTCAAGCTCATCCATCTGTTTGGAAAATGATTCTTCTAATGATGCTACCCGTAAATAGGAATTTGCTAAAGCTTCTCCTTTCGTTTTGTAATTATGTTCAAGGCTTCCATCTTTTCCTTCTACCAGGTATTTTAATTTAACCATGGCTTTATACGCAAAACGGGGCACCGGGTCAATCATCATGCCTTTGTTACCCGCCTGCATTAATTGCTTGTTGAGTTGCTCATTAAAGTCATTCATTTCCTTTTCCGCCCGTTTGCCCTGTATTTCGAGTTCATTCAATCTGT
>JAHEEX010000020.1 GCA_024640465.1 Sphingobacteriales bacterium
CCTGGATCTCACCGTCTACTATCAATGAAGGATTCTTTTGTTTTACTTTCAACCTGGCTTCCCGCATGAGTATGGCTTCCTTTGTTTCGCTGCTGCCAAAATTTGAATAGCTAAGCATGGCGATACGCGGTGTGATACCAAAGGAACGTACTTCCTTGGCTACAAGTAATGTGATGTCGGCCAGTTCTTCCGCAGTTGGGTTAAAATTGACGGTTGTATCTGCCAGGAATAAAGGTCCGCGTTTTGTTAGCATGATGTACATGCCGGCAATCTTTTGCACGCCTTCTTCCGTGCCAATGATCTGAATCGCGGGCCTGATGGTTTCCGCGTAATTACGACTTAATCCGGAGATCATGGCATCTGCATCGCCCATTTCAACCATCATACAGCCAAAATGCGTTCGGTCCTTCATTTTCTTGTACCCTTCGTAGAAATTAACCCCGCGGCGCTGGCGTTTTTTAAAATACACATCGCCATATGACTGACGTTTTGATTCCATTTCATCGCTCTTCGGATCTATAATAACCATGCCATCGATGGTGATATTATTGATTTCCGCCATTTCCGCAATCTTCCGGGGGTCTCCTAACAGTATTGGATAGGCGATTCCTTCATCAAGTGTGATCTGCGCAGCTTTGAGGATTTTGGCATTCTCGGCATCTGCAAATACAACCCGTTTGGGATCTTTTCTAGCCTTGGAGCCGATAGCCCGCATTAACTGGTTATCAGTACCGAGGCGGTTGCTGAGTTCAATGTTATATGCATCCCAGTCGAGAATGGGCTTTTTAGCCACACCGCTTTCCATGGCGGCACGTGCCACTGCTGGGGCAACGGTTTCGAGTAACCGGGGATCAAGGGGTTTGGGTATGATATACTGGTTGCCGAAAGACATGCTGGTTTCGTTATAAGCCATGTTCACAATATCCGGAACCGGGCTTTTGGCCAGTTCCGCCAAAGCTTTAACGGCAGCCAGTTTCATGGGTTCATTTATGGTAGATGCGCGAACATCGAGTGCCCCGCGAAAGATATAAGGGAACCCCAAAACATTATTGACCTGGTTGGGATAATCCGACCGGCCTGTTGCCATAATGATATCTTCCCTTGCTTCGGTAGCTTCATCCCAGGTAATTTCAGGGTCAGGATTGGCCATGGCAAATACGATGGGATTGGGTGCCATTTTTTTAACCATGGAGGCGGTAACCACATTTCCTTTGCTCAATCCGATAAATACATCTGCGCCTTCAAAAGCTTCTTCGAGAGACAGGTCTTCGCGGTTTGCAGCGAAATTCTTTTTCCGTTCATCAAGGTCGGTTCGCCTGCTGTGGATCAGACCCTTTGAGTCAAACATCATCACATTTTCATGCTTTGCGCCGAGGGCTTCATACAGGTCGATACAGGCCATGGCTGCTGCGCCTGCTCCATTGACTACGATTCGAATATTGTTTATATTTTTTCCTTGCAGTTCCAGGGCATTCAGTAATGCTGCTGCACTGATGATGGCGGTACCATGCTGATCATCATGCATCACCGGAATATTCATTTCTGCCTTGAGCCTTTTTTCGATCAGGAAACATTCCGGTGCTTTGATATCTTCCAGGTTCACCCCGCCAAAAGTGGGCTCGAGGGCCTTTACGATCTCTACGAATTTATCCGGATCTTTTTCATTGATCTCAATATCAAATACGTCTATGTCGGCAAAAATTTTGAATAAAACCCCTTTCCCTTCCATGACCGGTTTGCCCGCTTCAGGGCCGATATCCCCCAGGCCGAGCACGGCGGTACCATTACTTATTACCGCAACAAGGTTACCTTTTGCTGTGTACTTGTATACATTCTCGATATTGTCATGGATTTCCATGCATGGTTCGGCTACACCGGGAGAGTAGGCCAGTGAGAGGTCGCGCTGGGTTTTGGCTTCTTTCGTTGGAATGACTTCTATTTTACCTGGCCGGCCTTTGGCATGATACTCAAGGGCTTGCTCACGGCGAAGATCTTTTTGCATATGGTGGAATTAATTAAGTGTCACAAGGTACGAAATTCAAGATTAGCAGGAAATTGATTGAAAAATCGAAAATCGAAAGTCGAAAATCGAAAATGAAAGGCAAAAATACCATAACCATATAATACAAAGAAAGTGATTGCTACAATGATTAGTGTATACTGCAACGTTAGTTTTTTCAGGGGGAGAATGTTAAAAAATCATTAACAACACAATAATGTGTATTTTTTACACGTTTATTCGTATCTTTGCACTGATAACAACGAATTGCCCCTGGTTATTACCAATTTAGACGCAGGTCTGCGCGGCGAATGAGTAAAATCCGCCGGTTAGGAAATAAACTGCACATGCCTTGAAAAGGCCCGGAAAAAACGGGAAAATGAGAGGTATGCCTGATTGTTGATAACAGTTATGTATAGGCGAAATATTGACTAATCATATAATGATAAGATGATTTTCATCTTAAGTTAAGATACGCTTTGCAAATTTGTGTCATGGGTGTACAACATAACACAAAGCACTTGTCAGATGAAATATACATGTCCATTTATTATTCATCCGAAAAAATAATTTAAAATGAAAAAGAACACTTTTAAAACAGTTAAAGCCCTTGCAGCATTTTTAGTATTCTCGGCCCTGGTTTCTACCAGCGTTAACGGACAAACATCTGATGTTACCGCCCGTGATATCAGTACCACTGTAAAAGTGAAAGAGTTTTCCGGAAATAATGTTTCCCTCGACCTGACCGCTATTAACGCAACTAAAGTGCCTTACCAGCTCTTTATCCGCGACGCAGACGGAACTATTATTTATCGCGAATCGATCCAGGATCAGCAGTATGATAAGCGTTTCAACATGAATCTGGAAGAATTTGAAACATTCAGTATCGAAATCGTTCAGGGTAAAAAAGCAACTGATGTTAAAACCATCAAAGTAACCCGCAGAATGGAAGAGAAAGTGGATGTATTATCAATACAATAAGCTTACTGAGTGATATAGAAGAAGCATTAAAAGAACCATCAGACAGTCATAAGATTACCCTATAACACCACTCAGCATAAATGCCGGTAACCTGTAAAACATTACAGGTTGCCGGTTATTTTTGCTTTTGCCCCCAGCCAGGCCATGATGCCCATGCCAATGGTAATGGCGGTTTCATCAATATTAAAGGTGGGTGTATGCACTCCGGCAATAATACCTTTTGCCAAATTGCCTGTGCCAAGTCGATAAAAACATCCCGGTATTTGCTGTGAATAATATCCGAAGTCTTCTGCGCCCATACGCAGTTCGGTTTCTTCCACTTTTTCTTTTCCCATGAAATTTTCCGCCAGGCTTTTTGCAATGGTGTTTAAGCCTTCGTGGTTATATACATTGGGATAACCAACATCGATACGGAAATCAATTTCTGCATCCATACCTGCTGCGATAGCCCTGGCCTGTTGCTCAATCAGCTCATGTGCCTTGAAGCGCCAGCTTTCATCCATGGTGCGGAAAGTACCCATCAGCTTCACTTCAGACGGAATTACGTTGGTCGTATGGCCGCCCTGAATGGAACATATGGATAGTACTGAAGGCGAAAAGGGGTTGCTCTTTCTGCTTACAATCTGTTGCAGGGCAACTATAAGGTGTGATGCTACCAGGATCGTATCTGTTGTCCAGTGTGGTGCGGCGGCATGTCCGCCCTTGCCTTTAATGGTAATATATATTTCATCAGCGCTGGCCATCACCTTGCCTGCGCGAAAACTAAGCTTTCCAACTTCCATCTGCGGATGTACGTGTAAACCAAATATACCCTCGGGTGCAGGATTTTCGAGTACCCCTTCCCGTATCATGATGCTGGCACCACCTGGGTTTCTTTCCTCGCCGGGCTGGAAGATCAGTTTCACCGTTCCTTCCCATTCGTCCCTCAATCCCTGTAAGATTCTTGCGGCACCAAGCAGGCAGGTTGTATGCACATCATGGCCGCAGGCATGCATCACACCCTCGTTTCTTGATCTGTACGGAACCTGGTTTTCTTCTGTAATGGGAAGCGCATCAATATCAGCTCTTAGCGCGATAATCCTCGAGCCCGGATTCTTACCTTCAATGATACCAACAACCCCGGTTGTTGCCATAACGGTATAGGGTATCCCATACGCAGTAAGCTGACTTTGTATATACTTCGAGGTCTCGAATTCCTGGTAACTCAGTTCCGGATGTGCATGCAGGTGATGTCTGATTGCAATGGCATCGGCAGTATAATCCTTTGCCAGGCTTTTTATTTTTTCCAGTAACATGCTGCGAAGATACGCCAAGCCTTAATTCAAGCCATCCTCTTTTTCGGCTTTGTATTCAACGGTGGCAGGTACAACGATCACCCCGACAGGATAAAAAAGGATGATTTTTTTACGAAGATTTTCAGCTTCTTTGCGATCACGGAAATTTCCGACCTGGATTTTAAAATACGGGGATTGATAAACCAGGTATGTTTTATGTTCCGGGAATTCAGACATCATCTTTGATTTCACTTCCATGGCCTTGGTTCTATCATTTGTATTGATCACCAATACCCTGAAACCTGATCCTGTACGATTATTTTCTATAAACACTTCCTTATTCAGTTCTACCTGCTTGCTGATTAACAAGTCAAGCCTTGGATCCTTATGGATCGTTACTCCCTGCGCAAAAAGGCCTTTCGCCGAAATGAGAATTAATAATATGAAGATGTTCCGCATGAATTCTATACCGCAAATTTAATGCCCGTATTAAAGGCAAGTCATGAGTCTTTAGTCAATAATCGATAGTCAACAGCCATGAGGAGGGAGTCTTGAGTCCTTAGTCATGAGTCAACAGCCATAGTCGTCAGTCAACTGTCAACCGTCAACCTCTCCTGTATTTACTTTCGATTTTCGACTTTCGATTTTCGATTTACTCCTTGCCGTGGCAGTTTTTAAACTTCTTTCCGCTACCGCAAGGACATGGCTCATTCCTGCCCACTTTTGGCCCAACTTTAACAGGTTCCTGCTTTATCGGGCCGGATGGGTCATGATAATCGTTCTCCGTTTGCATCATTTCGGGACCGCCGCCAGCCGAAACCATCTCATCTTTGCGCACACGCATTTTGCTCATATCGGTGCGTTGTTCGCGGCCTTCACGAAGTGGTGCGTTTGATTGTTCTACCGGCAGGCCTGCATGGGAGAGGAAGGAAACAATATCCTTATTCACTTCTCCGTCCATATTGGAAAACAATTCAAAAGCTGTTGTCTTATAAATAATCAACGGATCTTTTTGTTCATATACCGCCGTCTGTACACTTTGCTTCAGGTCGTCCATACTGCGCAGGTGTTCTTTCCATGCATCATCAATAATGGCCAGGGTTATGGTTTTCTCCAATGAAGTGGCCAGTTCAGCACCCTTGCTGGAAATGGTTTTATCCAGGTTGGCCAAAACGTTGACAGCCTTTTTGCCATCGGTAAATGGAACCACAACGTTTTCAATGTGCGACCCCTGCGTACTACGGACATTCTGAAAAACAGGCAGGGATTGTTTCATCATTTCACCTTTCTTCCTGTTATACTGGGAAATGGCTTCCTGGTATAATCTTTCAGAAAGTGCTTTGGAATCTGTTTTTTCAAAATCTTCTTTGGTAATCGAAGAATCAATTCCAAAATTCACAATAGCTGCCAGTTTGAATCCTTCATAATCATTCATGCCGCGGAAACCGGTAACCAGTCCTTCTGATACAGAATAGAATGCATTATCCAGGTCAAGCGCGAGGCGGTCTCCAAACAGGGCATGTTCGCGTTTGGTGTAAACCACATTCCGCTGCTTGTTCATTACATCATCATATTCGAGTAGGCGTTTCCGTATGCCGAAGTTATTTTCCTCCACCTTACGTTGCGCCCTTTCTATACTTTTTGTGATCATGCTGTGCTGTATCACTTCGCCTTCTTTATATCCCATACGGTCCATCAGTGATGCGATCCTGTCTGAACCAAACATCCGCATCAGGTCATCTTCCAGGGATACATAAAACTGGGTGCTGCCGGGATCGCCCTGCCTGCCCGCACGTCCGCGTAACTGACGGTCAACCCTGCGGCTTTCATGCCTTTCTGTACCAATAATGGCCAGTCCACCCGCTTCTTTAACACCCGGGCCGAGTTTGATATCGGTACCCCTTCCCGCCATGTTGGTGGCGATGGTGATACTGCCGGCCATACCTGCCTCTGCAACGATCTGTGCTTCCCGTGCGTGTTGTTTGGCGTTAAGTACGTTGTGCGGAATTTTTTTCTGCGATAGCATCCGGCTCAACAACTCACTTACCTCTACGGATGTTGTACCAACCAGTGCCGGCCTGCCGGCATTTCGTAGTGATTCGATCTCATCAATGACCGATTTATATTTCTCTCTTTTTGTTTTGTACACAAGGTCCTCATGATCTTTACGCACCATGGGAAGATTTGTGGGAATAGAAACCACATCAAGTTTGTATATATTCCATAACTCAGCGGCTTCTGTTTCGGCTGTACCCGTCATGCCCGCAAGCTTGTGGTACATCCTGAAATAATTCTGCAAGGTTACTGTTGCATAGGTTTGTGTTGCCGCTTCAATCTTAACATTCTCCTTGGCTTCAATCGCCTGGTGTAAGCCGTCGCTGTATCGCCTTCCGTCCAGAATACGACCTGTTTGTTCATCCACGATCTTTACCTGTCCGTCGAGAACAACATATTCAATGTCCTTATCAAATAATGTGTAAGCTTTCAGTAACTGTTGAACAGTATGGATACGGTCCGCTTTTAAAGAGTAGTCGTTTAAAACCTGTTCTTTTTTGAGCAACTTTTCTTCGGTGCTGCCTTCCCCTTTTTCTATTTCTGCGAGCGTGGTACTGAGATCCGGAAGGACAAAGAAATTAGGGTCTTCACCAGATTTGGTGATGAACTGTAAGCCTCGTTCAGTTAGTTCAACCTGGTTATTTTTTTCGTCGATATGAAAATACAATTCAGCATCAACTTCCGGCATATGCTTTTGCTGGTCTGCCAGGTAATAGTTTTCTGATTTCTGCAGTTTAACTTTTATGCCTGGTTCGCTAAGGAATTTGATCAGGGCAGTGTTTTTGGGTAATCCCCTAAAGGCACGCACAATATGAATGCCGCTGTCGCCACTGTCATCTTTCCCCTCAGCAATTAGTCGTTTGGCTTCAAGTAAAGATTTATTCACTACCTGGCGCTGAACTTCCACCAATTGTAATACCCTTGGTTTAAGGATATGAAATTGCTGGTCATCGCCTTTTGGAACAGGGCCGGAAATGATCAAAGGTGTACGCGCATCATCGATCAATACACTATCCACCTCATCCACCATGGCAAAATGATGGTGGCGCTGAACCCTTTCATCAGGGGTATGCACCATGTTATCGCGCAGGTAATCGAAACCAAATTCATTATTTGTGCCGTATGTAATATCGCAGAGATATGCTTTACGCCTGGCATCACTGTGCGGTTCATGTTTATCAATACAATCTACGGATAAGCCCAGCCATTCGAAGAGCGTGCCGTTCCATTCGCTGTCGCGTCGTGCCAGGTAGTCGTTTACCGTAACAATATGTACGCCTTCGCCAGGCAATGCATTCAGGTAGGCAGGCAAAGTGGACACAAGTGTTTTACCTTCACCTGTAGACATTTCTGCGATCTTTCCCTGGTGCAGTACGGTACCACCGATCAACTGTACATTATAATGTACCATGTTCCAGTTGACGAGGTTTCCGGCAGCCATCCAGTTGTTTTTGAAGATCGATTTATCGCCTTCTATTTTAACATGTTCTTTTTTGATACTGAGCTCACGGTCAAGCTCAGTGGCAGTTGATACCAGTTCTGTATTTTCTGTAAAACGACGTGCAGCTTCTTTTACCACAGCAAATGCTTCGGGTAGAATTTCTTCCAGCACCACTTCTATCTGCTCGTTTCTTTTTTTCCGCAGGGTGTCAACTTCACGGTAAATATCATCTTTACCGCCAATATCTGCCACATCCAGTTCTTCCGCCTGTTTATTTAATGACTCGATCTGCTGATCTATTTGTGAAAGGCTTTCCCTGATCCTTTTCTGAAAAACCACGGTTTTACCACGCAATTCATCATTGCTCAGGGATGAAAAAGAATTAAAATGTTTATTGATCTGTTCTACAATTGGATTAATGCGTTCAACATCCTTCTGGGACTTGTTACCGCCAAAGATCTTGGATAAGAAATTCAACATAAGGTTTGTTATTATTCAATACCGGGACAACACCCGGAACGGTTTATTGGTCAAATTGTGTGCTGAAAATGATTTAAGTCATTATGACAGGGTGCAAAGGTAGGAAAAAGGGGGGAACCAGTTGACAGTTGACGGTTGACCCTTTGCGGAACTTTGCGTCTTTTTTCACTTTGCGGTAAAGAACCAGCCATTTATCCTTTTCTTTTCAACAACCCAAAAGCAGGGACCTATTTTTGTCATCTTAACATCTTTTACAACCAATTCACCCCCATACCAATAAAATGCCCTTTCCCCGGATACTGCTTTTTCTCTTGACTTTAAGTACCATGCAGGCTATGGCACAGCAAAACAGGCAGGTGAGCGGGCGGCTGGTAGACAGTAGTTTGTCCCCTCTGGCCAGGGCCACAGTAAAATTGGTAGCTACAGGCGGAAAGGATACCCTGAAAACGGTTTCAAATAATACCGGATTTTTCCTTTTTAAAAATGTGCCTTCATCCAATTTTTCCATAATTGCCACCAATATTGGATTTTCCACCCAGGAGAAGAAATTCAGCCTGGATGCTCATTTGGAAGATATCCGGCTGGATGATATTATATTGAAACCATCCTTCACCACATTAGAGGAAGTTATTGTTTCCACACCACCTATCCAGGTCAGGGAAGATACCGTTGAATATAAAGCCGATTCATTTAAGGTTAAGCCCAATTCCATGGTAGAGGATATGTTGAAAAAACTTCCGGGTATTACGGTTGATAAGAATGGAGATATAACCGCACAGGGCAAAAAAGTAACCAGGGTGAAGGTTAATGGAAAAGATTTCTTTGGCGGTGATGCCAAAACGGCAACCCGCGAATTACCAGCCGATATTATTGATAAAGTTCAGGTAGTGGATGATTATGGAGACCTCTCCGCTGTTTCGGGAATTAAAGACGGAGAACCGGAAAAAGTAATAAACCTGACCCTTAAGAAAGACAAGAATAAGGGGGTTTTTGGCAGGGGAACCGTTGGGTATGGTTCTGACGACAGATACCAGGCATCTGTCAACGCAAATATTTTCAATAATAATAAGCAGTTGTCCATCACCGGCAATACCAATAATGTTAATACCAGCCAGTTCAATGCGGGTGGGGGTGGAGGCGGAATGGATCTGAATGCATCCGGCGTGGGCCGCGCCATGACCGCAGTTGTGAGCGAAGCAGGTAGCGCCGGTGGAGGTGGGGGGCGTCAGGGTGGGGCTAATAATGTACAAACAGGAGGGAATAATGCGGATGGTATAACCACAACATATTCTTTAGGTACAAATTACCGCCAGGATTTTGATAATAAAAAAGGGTCAATGTACGGCAGTTATAGTTTTACGAGGAGGCTTACGGATGGTATACGTGAAGTAACACAGCAGAACCTTTTTGAAACAAATAATTTTACCAATAACCAGAACACAACATTTTATAACCAGGGCAATAACCACAGGGCATTTTTTAACGTAGAGTATAACCTGGACTCATTTAACTATATTAAAATAAGCCCGTCATTTACTTACGGGAATACCAATAACAGGAATCTATCCCTCTTCAATTATTTCCGTGACGAAACCACTCCAACCAGCGAGGGCCGCAATGAAGATTCAACAATTACCCGTACGCCTAATCTTGCATTGAATGTGGTGTATAATCATAAGTTCAGGAAGCGGGGACGCAATTTCTCCACCAATGTGAACCTGGGTACCAACTCCAGTGAAAGTGAGAGTGAAACACTCAATTTTACACGAAACCTTAATTTACCTGTTCCTGTTGAAGTTACCCTCCGGCAGCTCATTACGCAGGATAATAATAACCATAATTATGGTGCCCGTTTCAATTATTCGGAGCCCATCATGAAAGACCGTTTTCTTGATCTGATCTATAGTTATAATTATTCCATTGCCCGGAACGACAGGCAGACTTATACACTATTGCCCAGCGGCGAATATGAGTTATCCCCACAGCTCACAAATGCTTATGAAAATACTTTCATCAATCAACGGGTAGGGGCCAATATCAGAACCATAAAGAAAAAATATAATTATACCATTGGTATAAATATCCAGCCGGTAAACCTGAATGGTTATTCGATCACAAAAGACAGTGCCTATACTCCGCAAAAAAGAGTGAACATTTTTCCGGTGGCAAGATTGGCCTATAATTTCAGCCGAACCAAAACGCTGAACTTCAATTATATGGGAAACGCACGCCAGCCAAGCTTTTCACAGTTGCAGCCGGTAAGGGATATTTCGAATCCGCAGTATCAAACCCAGGGAAATCCAGGATTGAAGCCGGAACTGTATCATAATTTCAGTTTATTCTTTAATAATTTCAATTTCACAAGCGGCAGGGTTTTTTTCGTGGGAACCAATGTCAGTGTGGTGCAAAATAAGATCGCCAATAACAGTATACCGCTCGGAAATGCAGGTGCACAGTTAACCATACCCGAAAATGTGGATGGATACTATAACACAACAGGTTTTTACACATTCAGCAAACCTTTTCAGAACCGTAAATATGTTTTTTCCCTGAATGGAACATTGAATTACAATCATAATGTAACCTTAATAGATAGTGTCCGTAATGTGGGTAACAATATCCTTGTTTCGCAGGGTGTTGTTTTTGAATTCAATTACAAGGATTTCTTTGAAATGGATGGAGGTGTTAGATATACACTCAACTCTGCCAGGTATTCCCTGGAAGGTCAGCAGGATATCGACTACAGTTCCTGGGGTTTTACATCGAACAGTCGCTTGGACCTCAAGGGTGGATGGGTTTTCAGGTATGATTTTGAATATACCCTGAACGAAGGCCTGGCTGCAGGTTTGAACCAGAATCTGGCCATTCTGAACGCCTCGCTTGAAAAGACCATTTTTAAGAAAAAGAATGGTTTCCTGCGCCTTTCAGCGTATGATATTTTCAAACAGAACACCAATATCACCCGCACAGTTAGCGGAAATTATATTACGGATACCCGTACCAACAGGCTTACCAGGTATATTATGCTCACTTTTACCTATCGGTTGAACCGGTTCCAGGGGCAGCAACAGCAGGGAGCGAGGCCTCAGGGGATGGATAGGCAGATGAGGCAGTTTTAGATAGTCGCCAGTCGACAGTCGCCAGTCACCAGACGGAGGAAGGAGTCCATAGTCGGGAGTCGTTAGTCAACAGCCAAAGGCAGGGGAATATGAAATAAGGAACAAAAAATAAGGAATAAGGAAGGGAATACAAATTTTGTCGATAGTCAGGAGTCATTAGTCGTTAGTCAACAGCCCAAGTGTATATTTAGCTTACTGAACATTTTTGCTATTCAGATTGGCTGTTTTTGGCGACTGGTGACTGTCGACTGGCGACTGTTGTTTTTTGGCTCTAGACTCAAGACTCTGCCTTTGGCTGTTGACTCCCGACTCCCGGCTCCCGACTCAAAATGGGGACAATTTCCCCCTATTTTTCCGCTCATTTCCCTACCTTTGCACCCGCGAAACAAGATTTTTTCATAATTCGCTCATTCAATAATTCGATAATTCGATAATTCCCATGGCTGGTCAATTAAAAGAAGTCAGAAACAGGATAAAATCGGTACAATCCACACAGCAGATCACTAAGGCGATGAAAATGGTCAGTGCAGCTAAGCTGCGCCGGGCCCAGGATGCCATCATACAGATGCGCCCCTATGCCCGTAAACTGCAGGATATGCTGAGCAATATTGTGAGTAATGCAGAAGGCGGAAGTGCGGGTATGAGTCTTGCAGCTGAGCGGACCGTAGAAAATGTATTAATGATTGTTATCACCAGTGACCGTGGGCTTTGTGGTGCCTATAATGCCAATATCCAGAAAATGGCCATTGCCACCATCCAGGGAAAATATCCGGAACAATTCAGGAAAGGCAATATCACCATTTGGAGTATCGGTAAAAAAGGAGCTGAATTCTTCCAAAAGAAGAATTATAAAGTGGATACTACCTACAGGGAGACTTTCCATAACCTGACTTTCAAGAACGTACAGCAGTGTGCACAGGCGGCTGTGGAAGCCTTTAGGCAAAAGCAATTTGACGCGGTGGAACTGGTGTACAGTGAATTCAAGAATGCGGCTACACAAAGGTTTGTGGCAGAACCATTTCTTCCCATACCCAAAACAGCACCTGTTGAAGGTAAAAAGACAACCAAAGCTGATTTCATATTTGAACCGGCCATGGATGTGTTGATCGCGGAATTGATGCCTAAGATCCTGAATACACAATTATTCAAAGCTGTACTTGATGCAAATGCATCAGAGCATGGAGCCAGGATGACTGCCATGGATAAGGCATCTGAAAATGCGAACGACCTGTTGAAGACACTTAAGATTTCATATAACAGCGCTCGTCAGGCTGCCATTACTACGGAACTTTCCGAGATCGTAAGTGGCGCAGCGGCACTTCAGGGATAAAATTCTTTTCTTCTTTTTTTCTTTGCGGTTGATGTATATAAACTTTGTTGTTCAATGGATATTTCTAATTTAATTACTCATATTGAAGCATTGATTTTTGCCAGTGAGAAACCACTTACATCCATGGATGTGGTTGAACTGATCAATAATGCATTTGGCTTCATGGAAGACAAAGTAACACTCGATCAGGTTGAAACATCCATAGATGGTATCCGGGAAAAATATGCAGCCGAGTTTTATCCTTTTGAACTTCGCCAAAGCGGCGGGGGCTGGCAGTTCCTCACAAAACGCGAATACCATAAAACAATCGCCCAGTTGAATGGCGAAAAATTCCTCAAGCGGCTTTCTACAGCAGCGCTTGAAACCCTGGCCATCATTGCCTATAAACAACCCATCACTAAATCTGAGATAGAAGCTATCCGTGGTGTCAATTCAGATTACAGTATCCAGAAACTGTTGGAAAAAGAATTAATCATCATTTCCGGCAGAAACGAGAACCTGCCCGGCAAGCCACTCGTTTATAATACATCACGTCATTTCATGGATTATTTTGGGTTGAATTCCGCTGAAGAACTGCCACGTATCAATGAAGTGCTGGCCGACCAGATCGTTGAACCAACCCTGGTTAATGCGGAGCATTTTGATGTAGAAGAAGGCAACCTGCTGGCGGTTACGGAAGAGGGTGAGTTGGTTACGAAAGTTGATGATATCATCACTGATGATGAACCAGAGACCGACATGCCTGAAGATATCAATCCCGCTTAATTTTCCTTTTCGTTATGTTTGCGTCTTTTCTTCTTTGCGGTTAAGCCTGTAAATCCGATATTTACAGCTAAATTATTTCCATGTCTAAATCTGCGCCGGAACTGACACCACAGCAATTGGGTGAGATCGCAAGAACTTTTGGCACACCTGTATATATTTATAATGCCGACAGAATAGCCATTCAATATAAAAAACTGCAAACTGCCTTTAAGGATTGCAATGCCCGCTTCTTTTATGCCTGCAAAGCGCTGACCAATATCAATGTGTTGAAATACATGCATAGCCTTGGCGCTAACCTGGACTGCGTTAGCATCAATGAAGTTTTACTTGGATTAAAGGCAGGCTTCGATCCAAAGAATATTTTATTTACTCCCAACTGCGTTGACTTTGAGGAATACATTACAGCAAAGGAACTCGGTGTAAATATCAATATCGATAATATTTCCATATTAGAACAATTTGGTAATCGTTTTGGAAACAGCTACCCCGTTTGTATCCGGCTCAACCCGCATATCATGGCGGGGGGAAATTTCAAAATTTCCACGGGTCATGTAGACAGCAAATTTGGGATTTCCATTCACCAGATCAGGCATATTGAAAGGGTAGTACGTTCTACCAAAATCCAGGTGAAGGGAATCCATATGCACACGGGTAGCGAGATAAAAGACATTGGTGTTTTCCTCGAAGGGCTTGAAGTGATGTTCAGCCTGGCAAAACATTTTCCAGAACTGGAATTCATTGACCTGGGTAGCGGGTTTAAAGTGCCCTATCAGCCCGGTGATTCTGAAATAGACCTTAATGCATTAGGTGCTAAAGTGGCTGAAGCATTTGCGCAATATGAAAAGGAGAGTGGCAGTAAACTTCAGGTTTGGTTTGAGCCGGGAAAATATCTGGTGAGTCAGTCGGGTTATCTTTTAGTGAAAGCTAACGTGATCAAACAAACGCCGGCAACCGTTTTTGTGGGAGTTAATAGCGGTTTCAATCACCTTATCCGCCCGATGTTTTACGAATCATATCACCACATCATCAATATTTCCAACCCCGATGGCCCTGAACGGATTTATACCGTTGTGGGAAATATCTGCGAGACGGATACTTTTGCCTGGGACCGCAAACTCAATGAAGTGCGTGAAGGTGATCTATTGGTTTTTCTCAATGCCGGTGCCTATGGATTTGAGATGAGCAGCAATTTCAACTCACGGTTAAAGCCAGCCGAAGTAATGGTGCTGGAAGGGAAGCCACACCTGATACGTAAAAGGGATGAGTTCCAGGATTTATTGAGGGGGCAGATAGAGGTTATATAATCCTTGCGTTCTTACTTGTCCGCTGTAGCCTAAGCGAAAGCGGGTTACCTGGCGGTTAAGGCTGCTATACTCATTAGTAAAATTAAAACAACGCCGATAACAGAAATTACTGTGAAGTATTTTTTATTATGATTGCACCAATAGTGCAGGAGATATGAAAAGGCCAGGGTTTGCAATAATGTCTCCGGAAGGCCAATCAGGTGTTCCTTTATGGAAAGTTGAGTATATATGACTCCTTCAAATGATCCGGGGGAAGGTCCTGCGGTTCCCAAAATGGCAAACCCTATAAATAGTAACCAAAGCAGCATCCATCCTTTAGGTTTAAGAAAAATGAAATCATAAAAAGGCCATAAAACAAGCGCAAAAAGAAATCCGCGAAATAATTGCAGGGAAGGCCCTGTAAATATCCACGGGCTGCTGAAATCTTTCATCAGTTTTGAAAGGGCGCCTGTTTTATAAAGCTGTTCGTAAGAAAAAAAAGTGGAGAAGATCATTCCGGCAATCATATAGGTGATCATATGCAGGGAGATCACTTTCCAGGAAAAACTGCCAAAAGAATCTTTTTTCATTATCGAACAGGTTGTATTGTTTCAATCCATGTAGGTATAGCTCAGCATATCCTGGGCAATTGTTCTCCTGGCAAATAGCTGACGACTCTTTTTCCACCGATACGGCTTTTTAAAATAACCTTGCCGGGATGTTCATCCGTTATATATCCAATAATGGCTGCATGGGCACCATTCGGATCTGTGTGTAATAATTGCAGGACTTCATCTTTGATATCCTTTTTTACAATGGCAATGAATAAGCCTTCATTAGCCACATAAAGCGGATCCAATCCAAGCATTTCACAGGCGCCCTCCACCTGCTCATCGAGCGGTAGCAGGTTCTGATCAATATCGATACCCATTTTTGCGGCACCACTAATTTCATTTAATGTTGACGCAAGTCCTCCCCTTGTTGGGTCGCGTAAAAATTTTATGCCTTCACCAAATCCATCAAGCAGGATATTAACAGTATGATTCAGGTTGACAGAGTCTGTTTCTATGTCTGTTTCAAATTGCAGGCCTTCCCGCAGGCTCATGATGGTGATGCCATGCGCCGCCAGTTTGCCACTCAAAATAATGGCATCGCCCGGTTCGATATACCGGTGATGGATACGCGCAGAAGGGTGCACCTGCCCGATACCCGAAGTGTTAATGAATATCTTATCTCCCTTTCCTCTTTCCACCACTTTAGTATCGCCGGTTACAATTTGTACACCGGATTTCAATGCCGCATTTTTTATGCTCACCAGCACATCCCAGAATTCATCCACTTTCAGGCCTTCTTCAAGAATAAAAGCCAATGAAAGATATTTCGCCTGGGCACCGCACATGGCCAGGTCGTTCACCGTGCCATTCACCGCCAGGTCCCCGATATTTCCGCCCGGGAAAGAAATGGGCGATACTACATAACTGTCTGTACTGAAAGCGAGAGGCCCGGGCAATGAAAAACTTGCTCCGTCGTGCTGCTGGTCTAACAAATCATTTTTAAATATGTCCAGCACAGTCTTATTCAATAATTCATGCATCAGCAATCCACCACTTCCATGTCCCAGGGTGATGATGTCAAAATCCAGTTTCGGTAAAGGGCATTGCAGGTTCATATTATATGCTTACTGATTTCATTTATCTTATTTGCTGGCAAGATTTTTAACTAGTTACATAGGTCCTTAAAAGATGAATACAATAAAACAGCCATCGGTCAGACGTAAGACCCTGCCCTGCAGTGTTTATAAGTACAACGTCAGACCGGGATACCAACCGTAAACGGTCTGACCGTCTCGGGTCTGACCGATTGTATTTTTTTTTTCATATTCCAATAAACATCTTAACACAGTTTTGCCTCTCTATTACTTTGCGGTAAGTTCCTCACCATAATACTGATAATATGCTGCGCATGCCCCTTCGCTACTCACCATCGGTGCACCCAGTGGATGCTCAGGTTTGCAGGCTGTGCCAAAATTCGGGCACTGAAAAGGTTTCTTCAACCCCTTCATGATATCCCCGCTGATGCATGCTGCATTTTCCTCCGCCAGCGGGATATCGATATCAAATTTTTCCCTGGCATTATAGATCCGGTAAATGTCTTTTACTTCGAAACCACTATTCGGAATATTTCCAATCCCCCTCCACATCCTGTCTGAAATATCAAACACATCTTTTAGTGTTTCCTGTGCCAGCAGGTTACCGGCCCTTTGCACATACCTGGTGTATTGGTTCTCCACGCGGTATTCGCCCTTTTCGAGTTGCCTGATAGCAAAAAGAATACCCTGTAAAAGATCAACTGGTTCGAAGCCGGTAACTACGATGGGTATGCGATATTTCTCCGCAATGGGATCGTATTCATTCATGCCCATGATCGTACAAACATGTCCTGCCGCCAGGAATGCATCGATCCTGTTTTCTGGGTCCGATAAAATGGCTTCCATGGCGGGTGGAACCAAAACATGTGAAGCCAGGATGCTGTAGTTCTGTATGTTTTGTTTGGAAGCATGTACCACACTCAATGCATTGGCCGGTGCCGTGGTTTCAAAACCTACGGCAAAGAACACCACTTGTTTATCCGGATTGTTTTTAGCCAGCTCCACTGCTTCCAGCGGGGAGTATACCATCCTTACATCTCCTCCGCGGGCCTTAACTTCCAGTAAACTTATCTTTGAGCCGGGTACACGCAGCATATCGCCAAAGGAACAGAGAATCACACCAGGCTGTGATGCGAGCCAGATGGCTTCATCTATCACACTGACTGGTGTTACACAAACCGGGCAACCCGGTCCATGTACCATCGTGATTTTATCAGGCAGCATTTCCAGCAAACCATTCTTCACCAGGCTATGCGTTTGCCCTCCACAGATCTCCATCAATGTCCATTGCCGGGTTGTTTCAGCATGAATCTGTTTAAGTAGTGCTGCTACTTGTTCTGGGGCTCTGTATTCGGATAGATATTTCATTTCACCGCAAAGTTTATTAGATGCAAAGAAAAATTCAAGTGGTCTCTGTTAATTCATCCACTTCTCCGATCTGTTTTAAATAATCAAATGTGATACGGGCCTCTTCTTCATCAATGGTACTAATGGCAACACCTACATGTACGAGTACATAATCATTTACTTTTGCCTCCGGTACCATACATAAATTTACTTCTTTCATGATGCCTCCAAAGGAGACCTTCCCCTGCCTGAATGTTTCGTCAAGCTGGTTGGTGATGGATATTATTTTTCCGGGTATAGCCAGGCACATATGATTGATTTAATTTGTTTGCTTATGTAAGTGTGTATTAGAATATGAAAAACTTGTTTCATTTTCATGTTGAAGATGATACAAAGCCAATTGCCCCAATGCAATACATTCATCATTCGGGCTTAATTGTTGATGAAAATATACATCTTTGTTTCCTGATAATCCCTCGGAAATCATTTCCACCAGCAGGGCATTCTGGAAAACCCCGCCACTGAATGCAAGGCTGTTGATATCAAAAATATCACTTACCTGCTCCACTAACCGAACCAGGGATCTGTAAAATTTCTTCGCAATGAACCCTTTTTCTTTTTTGTTGATTAAGTCATCAATCATTTCGTCCATCATGGGCCGCCAATCAATTCGGTTATACCTTATAGGTAGTGGATAGCATTCCATCACATCTTCACAATAACCCCTTGCCAGCACTTCAAGCTCCATGGCTGCCTGTCCCTCATAGGTATTAAGCGCACAGATCTCTAACAATGCGGCAATGCCATCCATTAACCTGCCTATACTGCTGGTTAACAAATGGTCTTCTTTTGACAGCATTTTTTGATAGTACTCCCATTCTATTGCTGAAAAATATTGGGATAACATGTCGGTTGATCTTGGATGGTCCTTCAGCAGGCTGATTGCAGACAGCCTCGGCTCCCTGCTCATCTTATCGCCTAATATTTGCGGGAAATAATCCAGGTAAAGTATCCTGTCGAGTTCTCCCTGATCATACCTGAATACTTCTCCGCCCCAGATTTGATGGTCTTCTCCATATCCTGTGCCATCCCATATAAAGCCTAATACGGATGAATCTTTATGTAATAAATTATTTTCTGCAAGCACTGCCGCAAAATGTGCTTTATGGTGTTGAATGTTTTCTAAGGGTGCATTTGCTGCTATGGAAAGTTCTTTTCCTTTTTGATGCGTGTTATAACCCGGATGAGCATCAGCCATGATCACAGATGGACTGATGTTAAACAGATGTAGTAAATGATCAAGGGTTTCTGTGTATGATTGCTGAGACTGATAATCTCCCTGTTCTCCGAGGTACTGACTGATATACACTTTGTCATTGCAATGCAGCGCAAAAGCGCTTTTCATATCGGCGCCCAGGGCCAGCAGATGTTCATTGGTTCCGCCAAGCTGATGCGGATAAAAGTCCGGAGCCATGCCCCTGCTTCTCCTGAGTATAATGCGTTGCCCGTTTTTTGTAAACTGCCAGACGCTGTCGTCCTGCGGTACAACAATGTCCCTGTCATATGTTAAGATGATATCTGCAATATCCCATAAGTCAGACAATGCCTGTTCATCTGTATATATAATGGGCGAACCGCTGAGGTTTGCACTTGTTGCAACCAGGGCTTTGCCAAATTGTGTGGCTATCAGTTGAAGTAGAGGTGAATAAGGCAACATAATACCAACCTTATCCAGGCCGGGTGCAATCAAACTACTGCAAAGTCCGGGCGTATTTATATCTTTTAAGCTGCATAATACGATTGGAGCAACTGTACTCTTTAGCGCGGTTGTTTCATTGTTATCGATATAAAGGTCTGCAGTGGCTTTTTCTATATCCGGATACAAAACAGCAAAAGGTTTGTTTGGGCGGTGTTTTCTTGTTCTTAAAGTCTGCAGCGTTTCTTCATTGCTTGCATCGCACAAAAGCAGGTAGCCGCCAATGCCTTTTACGGCAGCAATTTTTCCGGAGCTTAAGGAATCCGTTAGTTTGTTGATGATATCCTGCTGGTTGTTCAAGGGACTCTCATCCGGTGTTTCATACAAATGCATAGCAATGGCGCAATCAGGGCAAGAATTGGTCTGGCTGTAATGCCTGCGATCATTAATATTATGGTACTCCTGTTCACATTTGCCACACATCTTCAAACCTGCCATGGTTGTGTTTTCCCTATCGTAGGGCAGTGCCGACATGATGGAATATCTTGGTCCGCAATGAAGGCAGGTGGTGAAGGGATATGCATTTCTCCGGTTATGCGTATCCGATATTTCTTTTCGGCAATCATCACACAAAGCAATATCAGGGGTGATTAGCAAATTTGGAACAGCTTCCCATTTACTATGAATAATATTGAACCCGGTGAAATGAATGGACCTTGTTTTTTCCCGTTTGATCTCAGTGATGATAGCATTTTCCGGCGCCTTAACCTGAATTTCATCGTAGAATTTTTCAATCTGCAGATTGTCGGCATTTATTAATATATGCACACCATCCGTACTATTGGCAACTGTTCCGGTTAAGTTATGTTGAGCAGCGAGCCGACTTATAAAAGGTCTGAAACCTACGCCCTGAACCCGGCCCCTGATATGGATATGAAAGGTTTGCATATAGTGTTTGTAAATCGGGGGGCATAGATCATGCTTCTTCTTCAATAAGCACTTTCGATTTAAGCCATCCGTACCAATCCTGTAAACCTTCGCCTGTTGTACAACTCACTTCAATAACCGGCAACTGGTGGTTTACCTGTTGTATATATTCTTTTGCTTTATCAAGATTGAAGGGCACATAAGGCAGGAGGTCTGTTTTATTTATGATGCATAAAGTGGAACTGTGGAACATGTCAGGGTACTTGAGTGGTTTGTCTTCTCCTTCCGTAACACTCATGATCACCACTCTTTCTTTTTCACCCAGATCGAACATGGATGGGCAAACAAGATTACCTACATTCTCAATAAACATCACACTATTGGCTTTGGGTTTCATTCCCTGCAGCGCATGCATAACCATATGTGCATCAAGATGGCAACCTTTGCCTGTATTTATCTGGGTGACTTTGGTGCCGGTAGCATGAATGCGATCGGCATCGCGTGTTGTGCGTTGGTCGCCTTCAATCACATAAAAATCCATTTCGCCTTTTAGGTCGGTTAGGGTGCGTTCGAGCAATGAAGTTTTCCCCGAGCCGGGTGAACTAACGAGGTTCAGCGCCAGGATATTCTTGGCTTCGAAATATCCGCGGTTCCTTTCGCCCAGCAGGTTATTCTGGTGAAGGATATCCTGTTCTACATCCACAATTTTTTTGGAATGACTGTGATCATGGTTATGATCGTGATGATCGTGCGTGTCTGATGAACAACCACAAGTTGCACACATAGTAGGAGATTTAAGTAATGGAATTTTTTAAAAAGTCGCCAGTCGCCAGTATACAGTCGCCAGTCAACAGCCGGCTTGATTAGTAATAAAGAGTTTAATATTTGTCATTTTGAATTGTTGTTCGGCTGTTTTTGTCAACTGTCAACCGTCAACTGTCGACTGTATAGTAATGGTTTTAACTTTCAATTCTTTCCCCTGTAAGATCTGGTTGAAATGTCCGCCACAAACAGGGCAACTATCGTAATAATTTTCAATAGGAAATTCAAGCTCACAATCCAGGCATTTTGCCTTGCCTTCGATCCTGTTCACATGGAGTTTCGCATCTTCCAGCAAGCTACCTCTGATGCCCTGGTTCCAGGCAAAATCAAATGCTTCCATTTCGATGGTACTCAGGGTGCCAATGTCCAGTTCAATTTCATCCGCAATACCGCCACCGGCCTTGTTTATTTCCGATTCGGCAATCTCAATGATGCTCATTACAATGGACAGTTCATGCATATTCAGGCATTTTTATCTACTGATTTTTTACGGCGTAAATAACTTACCGTAAATAATGCTCCAGCCATTAAAATCACTGATACTGTAGCATGAACAGGTTCAGTAAAATAGTGGGTGATGGTATAGCCTTCGGTTTCTCCATGTCCGGGGTGCGCCATACCAGTGAAAGGTAAAAGCATGATCAAACCTGTTGTTAATGCCAAGTTGATTTTTTTCATATTAAATAGCTTTTGAAGTGTACAATATTAGATTTTGCACCTGCTTGTAAATATGACCATAATCATATTTATTAATAATAGTCATCATATGATTGGGTAATATGTGGGTCTACTTTTATTCACCTTTCCAAACCAAAAACCTCCCTCATGCAACAGACTGCTCCCGCCAAGCTTCCTACTTATTACGATGAAGTGGAACGCAAAGGATATTCGCGCCGCGATTTTATGAAATTTGTGACCATGATGGCGGCCTTTATGGGCCTGGAAAAATCAGCTATCGGCCAGATAGCACAGGCATTACAGAACAAACCAAGAGTGCCGGTGATCTGGTTGCACTTCCAGGAATGTACCTGCTGCAGTGAAAGTTTTATCCGCTCATCACATCCATTGGTAGCGGATATTCTGCTCGACCAGATATCTCTTGATTATACAGAGACATTAATGGCTGCTTCCGGTCACCAGGCCGAAGAAGCCATGCATAATACCATGACCAAATACAAAGGTGAATATATTTTATGTGTGGAAGGAAGTGTTCCAACCGGTGCAGACGGTGTCTATTGCATGATTGGCGGAAAAACATCCATGCAAATTCTGGAAGAGGCTGCCGAAGGTGCCAAAGCGGTTATTGCCTGGGGTAGCTGTGCCAGCAATGGTTGTGTGCAGTCCGCTAAACCCAACCCAACATCAGCAACACCTATCCACAAATTATTAAAAGGGAAACCACTCATTAAAGTACCTGGCTGTCCGCCAATTGGCGAAGTAATGGCTGGTGTAATCGTACATCTGGTAACCTTTGGAACCATTCCTGAACTGGATGGCATTGGCAGGCCTAAGGCATTTTACAGTAAGCGTGTACACGACAGCTGTTATCGCCGTCCTTATTATGATGCCGGCCTTTTTGTGAATTCATTTGATGATGAAAATGCACGGAAAGGATATTGCCTGTACAAAGTCGGCTGCAAAGGTCCATCTACCTACAATGCCTGTGGTATCACCAAGTGGAATGGTGGAACCAGTTTCCCTATTCAATCGGGCCACGGTTGCTTTGGTTGCAGTGAAGCTAATTTCTGGGATAACGGTCGCATATACGAACGTGCCGCTGCCTTCCCGGGATTTGGTATTGAAGCGGATGCAGATACGGTAGGAAAAGTTGCACTGGGTGTTACTGGTGCCGCTATCGCTGCCCATGCAGTAATGACCAATATCCGTAAAAATAAACTCATCCACAATATTAAAGTTGAAGGTCGCGAAAGCGAAAAAGAACTCGATGCCTGATCACCCACATACTAACAATTATGAGTAAACGAATAGTTGTCGATCCCGTTACAAGGATCGAAGGCCACCTGCGCATAGAAGCAGAAATAGAAAACGGAAAAATTACAGATGCTTATTCCAGCGGCACCATGGTGCGTTTGCTGGAGGAGATCCTGAAAGGTCGAGACCCCCGCGATGCCTGGGCATTTGTTGGCCGGGTATGCGGTGTGTGCACTTCCGTACATTCACTTACATCTGTGAGGGCAGTGGAAGACGCCCTGGATATTGTAATCCCGCCTGATGCGGAACTGGTTCGTAATATCATGTTCTGTGCGCAGTATATGCATGATCATGTGGTGCATTTTTATCACCTGCATGCAATGGACTGGGTGGACGTGGTCAACGCATTAAAAGCTGATCCTAAAAAAACATCAGAGATCGCACAAAGCATTTCAAACTGGCCAAAGAGTTCACCGGGATATTTCAGTGACCTGCAAAAAAGGATTGGCAAATTCGTGGAAAGCGGACAGCTGGGTATTTTTTCCAATGGTTACTGGGGGCACCCGGCCTATAAATTACCCGCCGAGATAAACCTGATCGGATTGGCACATTATCTCGAAGCGCTCGAATGGCAGAAAGAGATCGTTAAGATCCATGCTATTTTCGGTGGCAAGAACCCGCACCCGAACTACCTGGTGGGAGGGATGGCCTGTTCCATCAGCAAAGATGATATAAGCGGGATAAATGCAGAGCGGCTTGCCCTTGTACATCAACTATTGAAGCAGGGTAAAGAATTTATTGAGCAGGTGTATATTCCAGACCTGATGGCTATTGCCGGTTTCTATAAAGAATGGGGTGCAATCGGCGGAGGACTTGGCAATTACCTGGTGTATGGCGATTTGCCCACCAATGGATACCGTGATGTATCATCCTATAAGATACCGCCAGGTGTTATACTGAATAAAGACATCAGCAAAATACATGAGGTAGACCTTCGTAAAGAAGACGAAGTGCAGGAATTCATCAACCACTCATGGTACGAATATAAAGGCGGCGATAAAGTTGGCCTCCATCCATGGAAAGGGGAAAGCAAGGTCAAATATTCCGGCCCTAAACCTCCGTTCGAATTCCTGGATACCACACAGAAATATTCATACCTGAAAACCCCACGCTGGAAAGGCAATGCCATGGAAGTAGGTCCGCTGGCCCGCTTACTGGTTGCATATGGAAGGGGAAATAAAGAAGTGAAGGAGATTGTTGACAAAGCCCTTACCGACTTACAGGTACCCGTAACCGCATTATTTTCCACTTTGGGAAGAACAGCGGCCAGGGGATTGGAAAGTATCCTCGCTGCAAGATGGGGCCTTGAGTTTTACGACAGCCTGATTGCCAATATCAAAAATGGCGATACAAGGATGGCCAATACAGCCAAATTCGAACCTGATACCTGGCCGGCCAAAGCAGTAGGTGTGGGCCATAGTGAAGCGCCACGCGGAGCATTGGCACACTGGATCAATATTGAAGACAGAAAAATCGCGAATTACCAACTGGTAGTTCCCACAACCTGGAATGCATCTCCAAGGGATGGAAATGGAAAACAGTCTGCTTATGAAGCAGCATTGATGGATACACCGGTTGCTGATGAAAAACAGCCGCTGGAGATCATCCGTACCATTCACTCTTTTGATCCATGCCTGGCTTGTGCCGTGCATCTGTACGATGAACAAGGAAAACATATCAGCAGGATAGCCGTAGTTGGCGACTAAATTTATATATCATGGGTATGGCCAAAAAATATCTGCATGTACACCGCTTGCGCCGTGTATATGTTTGGGAACTGCCGGTTAGATTTTATCACTGGCTGAATGCACTAGTTATAGTTGCATTGGTTACAACAGGCTTTTTGATTGGTAGTCCGCCTGCATTGATCAGTAATGATGAGGCGGCCCACCGTTTCTGGATGGGCTGGGTTAGGTTTATACATTTTATTGCTGCTTATTTATTTTTCTTCAATTTCTTATTCCGGATTTACTGGGGTTTTGCAGGAAATAAATATGCCAACTGGAAACAGTTCATACCAACCTCAAAAAGGTTCTTTAAAGAGATGTGGTATGTATTCAAGATCGATATCCTGATGATGAAAGGGAAAGAACACATGAGTGTGGGACATAACGCTATGGCCGGAATCATTTATTTTTTCACATTCATTGCTTTCCTGGTGCAATGCCTGACAGGTTTTGGTCTGTATGCTTCCATGAGCGATTGGTGGTTTCCAAAATTGTTTGCCTGGGTGCCTTATTTGTTTGGTGGGGATATCATCATGCGGCAGGTTCATCACTGGGCCATGTGGTTTTTTATTTTATTTGCAGTCATACATGTATACCTGGTTTTTTATCATGATTACGTTGAAGGTCGTGGTGAAATAAGCAGCATGGGCGGCGGATGGAAATTTATTGAAGAGGAAGTATTTGAAGAGCAGCATCACACAACACCAAATCCGGAAAATGATAAAAAATAAGTTGCTCATACTTGGAATTGGTAATTACCTGATGGCTGATGAAGGACTTGGAGTTCACCTTGCAGAAAGGATTATGGATGAGGAGCTTCCTCCAGGAGTGGATGTTTTAGACGGTGGTACCGGCGGATTTCATTTACTGGAATACTTCGAACAGTATGAACGTGTCATTATTGTAGATGCTACTTTGGATGACCGGCCTGCAGGAACCATCAGACTCATCAAACCACATTTTGCTTCAGATTTCCCACAGGCCATGAGTACGCATGATATCGGATTGAAAGACCTCGTAGGCGCTTTGCAGTTATTGGGTACCATGCCAGAAATCGATCTTTATGTGGTGAGTATAAAATCTATTCAGGAACAGGGTATTGAATTAAGCCAGGAGATATCAATGGCTATTGATGCTTTGATTGGTGATATAAAAGAACGGATTGCTCAATATGAGCTCATGCCAGTTTAATCCTCTTGGCGTCCTTTCTGCTTTGCGGTAAATGTATTTTAACTGTTATAAAGTTGACTTCTTTTTACTTAACCAAAAACTCTGACCCCTGAAGCGGCACCAGGCTTTTGTAACGGTACCTGCATCATCTTTAATAAACAGTATATTCATTGGAAGCGATGTAAAATAATCATCGGCATCACGGTATAATGGGAAGAAATTTCTTTGGTCATTTCCATTCCAAACATAATACAATATGTTATCCTTCTGATTGATAGAACATTTTTTCCCTTTCTCATCTATATATTCTCCTTCGTATTTTAGAAATTCTTCTTTCTGGTCTTTCACTTTAGGTAATGAAGAATTGGCAATGCTGTCTATTTCACGGATCACTTCTTTAGAAAATGCATTTATCGACAATATGCCTTTATCTTTTGTGCCCAATGTTGCATAGCCGTTTATCCCGCTTGTATTTAAAACTCCACCCTCAAGGGCAAGAGGCGTCATAACGCCCTTTTTATTTTTTACGGATGAATCATCAACAGCTTTACTCATATTTACCAGATCGGGTCGAAGGCTGATTATATTCGAAGTTTCTAATTCATCTGCATGTCCGCTGAATTCACGCGTTCTTATTTGTTTTTCCGCATTATCAAAGTTTGGCCGGTCGTACCTGCTGAAGTATAATAGAATTCCTTCATCAGCAAGTACCCTGGCTGCTGCTTCCAGTGTTGGGGTTGTACTTACACCGATATTGATGATATAAAAACGCCTGGGCCCATAGCCTGCGAGGCTCCTGACCACCTGTAATATCATATCTGTTCCTGTGGCAAATGTTACACTGGTAGATCCGGCATATTTCAGGAAAGCCGGGTAAAACCCATAATTTACAGTGGGTGCTATAATGACTTCTCTTTCTAACGCCAGTTTATTTTTTATGCCTTCGGCCTGAATAAAATCTGTAGAAAGCGGCAGATGCGGTCCATGTTCTTTAGATCCGGCACCCAGAGGAATTACAATAACACTTTCAGGATGTAGTATTTCACGTGCTTTGGTCCAGCTGATATCTTCCAGGAAAATGGCTTTATTTTTAGGGTCCCTTTTTTGTGCAAGACATGTATAACCGAAAAAGCTTAGTACAAGGAAAGCTATAATTTTCATATGCTTGTTTTAGATTATTTTTAATTAGATCTTTTAGGGTAAATGGGTGATTTCACATAAATAAAGGGGAATCTTTTTCAATTTTAACCCGGCTTATTTTCATAAGCCCAAAAATCAATATTTTACAGCAAATAAAAGATTTTATATATGCCAATCAGGATGGAAGACGATCCACAGGATCAACAGGAAAATTATGATGATCAGGGTGGCAGGGGATATAATCCACAAGGCCCCCGTTATCCGGTTGGGCCAGGTGGAGGAGGGGGAGGTGGAATCTTTGGGCTGCTTCCCTTGTTGTTGAACCTTTTTCGCGGGAAAAGCCTTTTACTATTATTGGTCATTGGAGGTATTGGATATTTTTTACTGAGCAGGGGTGGTTGCAGTGGTGCAGGTGGGGGTATCATGGATAATATCAGTGAGTTCACCAAGGGCGGGTTTCTTGATCCTAAAGAGTTTGAGAAAGCCAGTATTTACGAACCGCTGGCTGATGATAATTCAAGGAACCCTTTACCGGAAGCAGCCAATCTACAGAGATTTGCTCCACCCGCAGGTAATCAGGGGCACCAGGGTTCCTGCGTTGCCTGGAGCAGCGCTTATGCAGCCCGTTCCATTCTGGAAGCTGCACGCACAAACCAACAACAAACTGTTTTTAGTCCTTCCTTCCTGTATAACCAGATCGGCCTCCAGAATTGCCAGGGCAGTTATCTTGTCAGGGCAATGGAATATATGACCAAGCAGGGCTCTGTTCCGTATCAGCAATTTCCATACGATGAAAATGATTGTTCAAGTTTGCCCGACCGGGGCCTTGTTCAGGAGGCATCAAAATATAAAATGCGTGGTTTTACCCGCTTATCTGCCGGCGACAGAAACGATGCCATTGATGTGCGCGCAATAAAAGAAAACCTGGCACAGGGAGCACCTGTGGTCATTGGAATGATGGTGGGTCAAAGTTTTATGCAGAGTATGCTTGGGAAAGACCTTTGGATACCGGAAGCCAACGACCGGAGCATGATGGGTTTTGGTGGCCATGCCATGTGTGTGGTTGGATACGATGATAAAAAATACGGTGGGGCATTTTTGATCATGAACAGTTGGGGCCCTGAATGGGGTAATAATGGTTTTGGTTGGGTCAGGTACCCTGAGTTTAATTATTATGTACGTGAAGCATACGGATTGGAGCCAATGGCAAAAACAGGCGCTGCTGCAACTGCCGCACTTCAGTGCGAGGTTGGACTGGTGCTGGTTTCCTATGATGGCAAAAAGACCATACCGGGAGGTTATATCGCCCTTAGAAAATCGGGTGACGATAAATATATTACTACCACCCCTGTTAAAATTGGTTCTAAGTTCAAGCTGGAAATTAAAAACTCCGAAGAATGTTATATCTATGTTTTCGGAAAGGAAACTGACGGTTCGGGGTACACGCTTTTCCCATATCCGCGAAAAGATGACCCGTCAAAAACAAAATACTCTCCTTTCTGTGGTATTACAGGCTACCGGATGTTTCCAAAAGATAAAAGCATGACGCCAGACAGTATCGGTCAGCGGGATATGATCGGTGTGGTTGTTACTGCGGAAGAACTTGACTGGTATGGGATTCAAAGCAAAATTAATGCGATGCCTAAGAGCCAGCCATTTGAGGCAAAACTGGCGACGGCAATAGCAAAATCAAAACCCGGTGGATTAACCATGAATACAAGTCCAAAAGGGAATATTCAATTCAGGGCTGATTTGCAACCCGGGCAGGCTGTTTGGTGTTTTGTAGAACTGGATAAGAAATGATGCGATTTTATTTACTACATATTTTTTTTCTTATTTCCATTGCTGCATCCGGGCAGGAGAAAACCCGTTTATACGATCCCAAAGCCATACCGGAAAAGGACCTGGCTAAAATCTGTGAAAGTGCAAAAAGGGAAGCTAAACATATTCTCGTCCTCGCAGGCGGAAACTGGTGTGCAAAGTGCCTTACATTTGATCAATTCTGTACAGTTAATAAGGAAATTGACTCTCTTCTTAAATCAGATTACCTGGTGTATCACTTAAATTACAGTGATGAAAATGAAAACAAGTTGATTTTCGCTAAGTTCGGATACCCCCAGCGCTTTGGATTTCCAGTTCTGCTGGTTTTAAATGAAAAAGGGGAGAGGCTGCATACACAGAAATCGGAATACCTGGAGCAGGGTATGGGTTATTCCAAAAGAAGGGTCTATGATTTTTTACTGGCATGGAACAAAAAATCTCTTTTGCCGGAATACTATAAATAATGACGCATGAGAAATACTGAATCAGAAAAATTTCTTCGATTGGTGCAGAATCCGATAAAGTTTGGCTTTTTTCTTTTTTCAAAACTTCCTTCCGCTTATTTCTCCGGTGTACGTGTCAGGGAATTTTCTTATGAGAAGTCTGTAGTAACGGTACCGTATAAATGGTTTTCGCAGAACCCATTTAAGTCGCTGTATTTTGCCTGCCAGTCAATGGCAGCGGAAATGAGTACCGGGTTACTTGCCATGTTGCATGTTCATGGACGCAGGCCTGCCGTTTCCATGCTGGTGATTAAAATTGAAGGGGAATTTTTAAAAAAAGGTGTGTCAGTTGTCAGTTTTGTATGTAAGGATGGCGAAGCAATGGAATCTGCCATTGAAGAAGCGGTGAATAGCGGAAATTCAGTACAATTCACAGCAAAGTCTATAGGTACAAATGAAAAGGGTGAAGTGGTGTCTGAATTTAAAATAACCTGGTCTTTTAAAGTTAAAAAAAGTTAAATTGGCAAAAGGGTAATATTAAACTCTGTAAGGTTATTTAAACCTTTTTCAAAAATACAGAGATCCCTCCTTCGTCGGGATTGTATGTGTTAGGTAATTCGGTAACAAAAAAGCTAGTAGCTTTTGTTATGCGAAGTAATGCCAAAGATTCAACATTAGAACGGAACTATCTGGAGAAGTACCGTTTTCTGATCAGCGAG
>JAHEEX010000291.1 GCA_024640465.1 Sphingobacteriales bacterium
TGATCCCGCTTTTGTTGGGGAAAGCAACAAAAGATGGATCAAGGTCGTCGTAAGGGTCATTGGTTATTTGCTGAGTTGTCTGGTCATTTATCTTATATACAAAGATGTCTGATTGTCCGTTCTTAACGCCACTGATCACCAGGGTGTTCGCATCCAGCATAAATTTGGCATCCTGTATGATCTGGAAATCCGGGAGTTCCTGTTTATTGGTTTTTATTCGCTTAACCACATCGTACGTGAACATCTTAATTTTATTGGCTTCCGTATAAATCACAAGAAGCCTCGAGCCTTTTGGGTCCCAAGCCATCAGTGGATAATGCGGGTTAAGTTCTGCCTGGTTATTGAGTATACCTGCTTTCAGGAGTATCTTTCTTTTATCTGACAGGTCTTCCAGCAAAACACAATACACGCCTTTATGGTATTTTACCATGGCGTAAGTATTGTTCCGTGGAATGGGATTTGCCTGAAAGCGATAAAAGTCTTTGCCATTTTTTAATTCTTCAACAGCTACAACACTGCCTTTGGGTTGATTTCTCCTGCCCCTGAGATCATTCTGGTATCTTTCACTTTCTTTTTCCATGAATTCACCTAGGAGGTCCTTGAATTTTTTCCGGGTGACTTTCAAACTGGCAGAATTCAGGCTTTTATAAATCCTGGAGAGATAAAGGAAATAAGTGACATTGTCTTTACGGTAATTCTGGGCAACAAAATGCCAGAATGCATGTCCTGCCAGTTCAGGTTCTTTAAAAGCAAATTGATAGAATGTCCTGTATTTACCTGAAAGCAGTGAAGATTTTAATTTATCATCCAGGGCAGGGCTCCAGTTTTCTGCTGCATAAGCAACATATCCATCCGTTAGCCAAACCGGTAAATCAAGCAAAGCCTGGTTTCCGGCGAATTCGCCCAGGTCATCACCAAAAAGAAGGTTGTCTACCAGTATGCGGGCGATACCCTGCCTCACTTGTTTGCGCAGGTTATTATGGTTTGCATCGTAATAAACGATCATTTTGTTGTTGACAAGTTTGGTTACACCGCCTGTATTTTGCCAGTCGATACCAATACCAATATTAGATTGTTGGAGATCGTTGAAGCTGTTGTACACCACAATATTGGCCCTGCGCTGCATGCCATATTCAACAAATTCTTCGAGTTGTGGGAGTTCTTCTTCTGCCACCTGGGCCACAATCTTGCCCAGGCTCAGCCCACCCTGGCTAAAATAGCTGTTGAAATTGCGGGTTTGATAATAACGCCAGGTGAATTTTTTATATTGAACCCTGTTTTTGCCAAATTCCACTGTGCTCACCTGGCCCTGTCCGGTCTGAGAAATAAAAAAACATCCAATCAGGAACCAAAATAGTTTTCGCATAAACCTTTTATTCAAAAATGTTCGTAAGCTTGCTTTTCGCAACCGGATACTGTATTATACTTAATAAAATTAGTGATTTTAAGGTATAAATTCCCCTCTATGCTACACGTTAAAGTTTTCTTATTTAATCCTGTCCAGGAGAACACATACCTGGTCTATAACGATGAAAAGCAGTGTATCATTATTGATCCCGGCTGTTATTCGGAAAATGAGCAGGAAGACCTTACCGGTTTCATAGAGGAGAATGGGCTGAAACCTGTTTTGCTATTGAATACACACTGTCATCTTGACCATGTTTTTGGCAATAAGTTCATTGCAGAAAAATATGGTTTGATCCTCCATATCCACCCGATGGAAAAAAAGATGCTGGAATTGGCTCCCGCCAGCGGTTTGATGTGGAACATGCCATTTGATAATTACCAGGGAAACCTGGAATACCTTGTCCCGGGCAGGCCGTTAAAACTCGGAAAAGATGAAATCCAGGTGCTTTTTACCCCAGGCCATTCACCTGGCAGTGTAAGTTTTTATTCTCCGGGAAATGGGTTTGTTATTTCCGGCGATGTGCTATTTAGGGATAGTATTGGTCGTACCGACCTTCCCGGCGGGGATTTTAGTGTTTTATCACGTAGCATTATCGAACAACTGTACAGTCTGCCCGGTGAAACGGTAGTTTATTCAGGACATGGGCCTTCTACCACAGTGGAACGTGAAAAAATTCATAATCCCTATGTGAAAGGCTAGTGTGTGCTACCAAATCTTTTTAATAAACTTCGATACACTGATAGCTTAGTGTATGTATTTGCCAATATAAGGGAGACGGCTGAATTCTTTTTTTTCCACTTTGGCAATGAACAGGAAGAATGCCAACAGTTCTATGATGGCAAATCCATGTGTCCACCAAATTCCCGGAGAAAATTTTATAAACAGTTGGTGAAGTAGAAAAAGGAAAACACAGATTACTACGTATGCCATAAGTTTTTTCCATGCATAGGGGACCGGGTAGTGTTTTTGGCCAAGCTGGTAGCTTATTGCCATCATAAATCCATAACAGGTTAATGCCGATATGGCACAAGCCATATAGCCCCAATAGGGGATAAGGAAATAGTTGATCAAAATGGTGATGATTGCTCCGCCAATGGTAACATAGGCTGCCATAAGGTTCTTTCCTGTGAGTTTATACCATATCGAGAGATTATAGTATACCCCAAGAAATATTTTGGATAACATAAGTATCGGTACAACAGTAAGTCCCTGAAGATATTCCGGGTGCTTCCTGATACCCATAAAATGTTTCCAGATATCCAGGAATAAAACCACGCCCAGAAAACATACACAACAGGTTAATACAAAAAACTTCATTACCCTGGCATAGGTCTTTTGAGCATTTTCCGAAACAGCTTCTTTAAAGAAGAAAGGTTCAGCGCCCATCCTAAATGCCTGGATAAAAAGCACAATCAGCAAGGCTAATTTATTATTGGCACTATATATTCCGTTTGCCGACTTTGCTTCTGCAACAGTTCCGCTAAATCGCTGTACGATCATGAACCTGTCGATGGTTTCATTGATCATGCCTCCAAAACCTACAATGATCAATGGTGCAGTATAAATAAGCATCTCTTTGAGTAGCGGGCCATCAATTTTTGGCCTGAAAGACATTAATTCTTTTCCCAGCATCAACAGTGTAATGGCGCTGGCTGCAAGATTCGCGAGGAACACATACCCAATATCGATCCTGGGGTTATACAATACCGACCAGATATTGTCTGCATTCTTTTCATGTTGCCCTTTGCAAAGTACCAGGAAGAAAATAACCAGTCCTACATTGATCAGGATATTCAGGATTTTAATGGTCGCAAATTTCCTCGGCCTGCCTTCAAATCTGAGTTTGGAAAATGGCAATACGGCCAAAGTATCTAGTGCTACAATCCAGATCACCCAGCTTACAAATTCAGGGTGGTTATCCAGCTTCATTAATCTTGAAATTGCAGGAACCGGTACTAAGATCAGGGCAGTGAAAAGAATGGTTGTTAAAATTAATGTGAATTGGCCTGTGTTATAGACGTCTTTTTCAGGATACTTATTATTGAACCTGAAATAGGCTGTTTCCATGCCATAAGTGAATATGATATTCAGAAAAGCTGCATATGCAAAAAGGATAGAAATATCGCCATATTGACCAGAAGAATAAATGCCTGTGAGCAGCGGGGTTAACAGATAATTGATGAACCTGCCGAAGATATTGCTAAAGCCATACCAGAATGTTTGCCCTGCCAGTTTTTTAATTTTGCTCAATTGCTAATCTGTTTGAGGCGTAAAAGTAAGACGAAGCGAAGTATTTTTTGAAATATTTACTGAGTTGACTGATAGTAAAT
>JAHEEX010000125.1 GCA_024640465.1 Sphingobacteriales bacterium
GATGGAGAAAGACTGATGATACTTACAAAAGTGTACCAAAATTTTGCCAGCATGATGGCAAGTGCTAATAATAATGAAAAATCAAAAGAATTGCTTCTCATAGCAAAAAACATAGCTGAAAAAAATAGATTCAATAAAAATCTGGGATATATAAATTTAGATTTGGGTCAGAAATATCTGGATCAGGGAATTGTTGATACGGCATTAATGCTGGAAAGACAGGCCATGCAATTGTTAACGGATGCAGGAGACATTAAGCCCTTGGGTTACTGTAATATGCTAATTGGCCGCATATGGTTGCAAATGAAAAATTATGATTCTACTCTTTATTATTATCATAAAAGTATTGCTATCAGTACATATTTCGAGAATTATACAAATTTGGCAGGAACTTTTACGAACCTTACAGCATATTATTTACACTTCAAACAAGAGCCTGATTCCGCTATTTTTTATGCCAATGCCAGGTTAAAAATCGCAGGGCAAACTGGTTTCAATAATTTGGGTGCAGTTTATTCAGATTATGCAGAAGCATTTAAACTGAAAAAAAATAAAGACAGTGTAATAAAATACCAAACCCTTTCCATCTCTGAAAAAGATAAGGCATTTAAAGCAAGGGAAATTGCTCTAAACAGTTTGCAGAACAGTTCTTTGGGTGAACAGGAGAAAATGATGAAACGTAAAGAAATGGAAACAGAAGCGAAAAACCGGTTACGCATTTACATTATTGCGGGATGTCTGATTTTATTTGGCTTGATTTCACTTATATTATATACCAATAATAGGAAAAAACAAAAAACAAACAAGTTGTTGGAAGCAACTCTGGCAAATTTAAAATCAACACAGGCCCAGCTTATTCAATCAGAAAAGATGGCATCGCTTGGGGAACTTACAGCAGGCATCGCACATGAGATTCAGAACCCTTTGAATTTTGTCAATAATTTTTCTGAATTGAGCAATGAGCTGATCGAAGAAATGCAGGACGAAATGGATAAAGGGAACAGCGATGAAGTAAAAAATATTGTCGCAGATATTCGTAATAACCTCGAAAAAATAAACCTGCATGGCAAACGAGCCGACGCCATTGTGAAGGGGATGTTACAACACAGTCGCACCACCAGTGGTGAAAAACAACTAGCGGATATCAATACGCTGGCAGATGAATATTTGCGACTGGCATACCACGGATTTCGGGCAAAGGACAAAAATTTTAATGCCACATTGAAAACTGATTTTGATCCCGCCATTGGAAAAATTAATATCATTCCCCAGGATATTGGAAGGGTTTTATTAAATCTGATCAATAATGCGTTTTATGCGGTTGATGAAAAGAAGCGCCAGCAACCGGAACACTATGAACCTACTGTTTCAGTAAATACAAGAAAGTCTGGTGACAAAGTCTTCATTTCTGTGAAAGATAATGGCAATGGCATCCCGCAAAAAGTACTGGACAAAATATTTCAACCATTCTTCACTACTAAGCCAACGGGACAGGGAACGGGGCTGGGATTGAGTTTGAGTTATGATATAGTAAAGGCCCATGGTGGGGAGCTGAAAGTAGAAACCAGCGAAGGGGAAGGCTCCACATTTATCATTCAATTATAAAATTACAGGGTGCAATGAAGTGGATATTGAAATTAATTTTGTTGTTATCTATACCGATTATTTCTAATGCACAGTTGATTTTGTCAGATAGCCTTGTACATGCATATCGGAATGCCTCCAATGATTCCATGAGATACGCATTGAACCGTCAGCTGCTATCTTATTACGGCAATACCAACCTGGATTCTGCGCTTAAATATGCTGAAATTGGTGTACAGATCGCCCAAAAAAACAACATGAAACTGGCTGAAGCCAGCTCTTCAACTACCCTTGCAGTGCAACTACAAAACAAAGGAAGATATGCGGAATCACTAAAATATTTTCTATCAGCATTTGCAATCGCCGGGGATCCTGAAATTGAGAAAGGAAATGAGTGGCAATTGGTACAAGACAAACCACTTTCATATCAAAGAATGTCTGTACTGGCAAACAATCATAATCAGTTTTCAGGACTTATGGGCAGGATAAAAAACAATGATAAACAATTATTTCATCTTAACGAATCAATAAGAATTGCGGAGGAAAGCGGAAATAAATACAGATTGATGGTAGCGACCAATGATTTGGGCAGGCTTTATTCAAAGCTTAACAAACCTGATTCAGCCCTTACTCTTTCTATTCGGGCAGAGAAACTGGGAGCCGAGCTGAAAGACAAAATTTATTATTGTTATATTCTGGTGGATCTGGGATATATCTATCAGATAAAAGGAAACAAAGATCTTGCTCTTGGATATTATCATTCAGGCATAAAACTGGCTAATGAGCAGCATTTCCTAAGTGCTTTGGCAAGGGGTTATTTAAAACTATGTAATTTTTACCTTGCTGAAAACAAAAAGGACTCTTCGCTATACTACGCAAAACTTTTTGAACAAACATTAAACTTGCAGGGCAAAGTTGACCGGGAAGACCAGGATCTAGGAGTGGTGTATGAAAAACTATACCAAAGTTACCAGCTGCTGGGGCAAAAGGATAGTATACTGAAATATGCCAGACTTACTATTGAAGCTAAAGACAGTATTTCCAATGACAGGTTACAAAATATGGCTGCCTTTCAACAAGTTTTGTTAGATGAACAATTACGACTTCAGAATATTGAAAAGGAAAAAAAAGAATTTCAGAATAAGATCAGAACGTATTTGCTTTCTGCAGGGCTTGGTGTATTTCTTTTAGTGGCATTCTTACTTTACAGGAATAACCGGCAAAAGCATAGTGCTAATATTGTTTTGCAAGAACAGAAAGTCAAAGTGGAAAGCACTTTGCAAGAACTCAAATCCACCCAATCCCAACTGATTCAATCTGAAAAAATGGCATCGCTGGGTGAACTCACTGCAGGCATTGCCCATGAAATCCAGAATCCATTGAATTTCGTCAATAATTTTTCTGATCTGAGCAATGAGCTTATTGAAGAGATGAAAACAGCATTTAAAAATGGTGAACCGGAAGAAGGTTTTAGCATTGCAGATGACATCAGGCAAAATCTTGAAAAGATCAATCACCACGGCAAGCGTGCCGATGCCATTGTAAAAGGAATGCTGCAGCACAGTCAGAGCAGCAGTGGTGTAAATGAATCAACCGATATAAATGCATTGGCTGATGAATACTTACGACTGGCGTATCATGGTCTAAGAGCAAAAGACAATTCATTCAATGCAACATTAAAAACGGATTTTGATCAAACCATTGGCAACATCAACATAATTCCGCATGATATGGGAAGAGTGATTTTGAATTTAATTGCGAATGCCTTTTATGCAGTCAATGAAAAATCAAAACAAGGCATTGCCGGTTATGAACCAACTGTTGAAGTAAGTACAAAAAAGGTCATGGATAAAGTTGAGGTTAAGGTAAAAGACAACGGCCCCGGCATCCCTCAAAAAATACTTGATAAAATCTTCCAACCCTTCTTTACCACCAAGCCCACAGGCCAGGGAACTGGTTTGGGATTGAGTTTGAGTTATGATATAGTGAAGGCGCATGGTGGGGTGTTGAGGGTGGAGACGAAGGATGGTAAAGGGAGTGAATTTATTATTGATTTACCTGTTAACTAAATTAAATGAAAAAAGTTTTTGTTTTTGTCCTGGTCTCTTTTGGATTGCAATTCAATTTGTTTGCCCAAATTAGTCCGGAACAAATAAGCACTTTAAAGGAGCGACTATTGACCGAAAAAAATGATTCGGCCAGATTGCAGTTATTTTATGATATAGCCTATGGATTTCGATTTTCCAATATCGACTCTTCACTCTTTTATGCAGACTTGGCCATTGATCTGGCAAATAAATTGAATGCCCCATTAATTAAAGCCCATATGCTATCCCTGAAAGGGGCAACCATTCTCGAAGCTGGAAAAATTCCTGAATCACTTCAGTTTCAATTTGAAGCGTTGGAAATAAGTGAAAGGAATAAGGATACTTCTAATATGGCATTTGCGTTAAACCGGATTGGAAATGTATATATGGAACTGGAAGATTACAAAAAAGCCAATGAATATTATTTTTTATCAAGAAACCTTTTTGAAAAGATAGGTGATGCCGGCATGGTCCACAATGAAGTATCAAATATTGGGAACGTATATGAGCTGATGAAAATGCCAGACTCTGCATTGTATTACCAAACAATTGCCTATGAGGGTTCGAAACTAACGGATGATAGAAACAGGTATACCCGGCCCGAAATCATGTTTCGGATGGGCAATGCTTACAGGGTAAAAGGTGATAAAGTAAAAGCGCTTGAGTATTACAAAAAAGGTATACTTGAATCTTATATTGATAATGATTTGAGAAATCTTACTATGAATAACCTGTTTATAGCACAACTGTATCATGTATTGAATGATCCGGATTCCGCTAAGTTGTATGCTTATAATGCCATCAATACGGGTAGGACAGTTTCTTTCCGAAAAGCAATCTATGATGCATCTGTATTACTAAGTGAACTGTTTGAAGAAGAAAAAATATATGACAGTGCTTATAAATATTTAGCTGATGCCAATATAGAAAGGGATAGCTTAATTGGTGCAAAAAGGTTTCGGGATCTGCAAAGGATAATATTGGATAAACAGGAACAACAGCGGGCATCAGAGCTTAAAAGCATTACTTTTCAAAACAGGCAGAAACAGTATTCGTTGTTAGCCGGATCGGGCATTTTTTTACTTATTGCCACAATCCTTTTTCGCAATAACCGACAAAAACAAAAAGCAAACATAATATTAGAAAATACACTTACCCATTTAAAATCAACTCAATCCCAGCTCATTCAATCCGAAAAAATGGCTTCACTTGGGGAAATGGCGGCCGGCATTGCACATGAAATTCAAAACCCTTTGAATTTCGTCAACAATTTTTCGGAAGTAAATAAAGAGTTGATTGACGAAATGAAATCCGAATTAAGATCCGGGAACATTGACGATGCCATCACCATATCAAACAACATACAAGATAATGAGGAGAAAATCAGTCACCATGGAAAGCGTGCTGATGCTATAGTAAAGGGGATGCTGCAGCACAGCCAAATCAGCAGCGGTGTAAAAGAACCCAAAAATATAAATGCCCTCGCTGATGATTATTTGAAACTGGCTTATCAGGGCTATCGTGCAAAAGACAAATCGTTTAATGCCATATTAAAAACTGATTTTGATCACTCTATCGGAAACATCAATATTGTTCCACAGGAGATCGGAAATGTTTTGATAAACCTTTTCAACAATGCTTTTTATGCTTTATCTGCCAAAGCATTAGCGAAGAATGACGGTAATTATGAGCCAACTTTATTATTAAAGACAAGAAAACTGGACAAAAAAATTGACATTATCGTGCAGGACAATGGTGGGGGCATTCCCCAAAAAGTACTGGATAAAATATTTCAACCATTTTTTACCACTAAGCCCACCGGACAAGGGACCGGGTTGGGGTTGAGTCTAAGCTATGATATTGTAAAGGCACATGGCGGGGAGTTGAGTGTGGAGACCAGGGAGGGCGATGGGAGTGAGTTTATCATTCAACTACCGAGCAGGATTGATGGGATTTGATGGATTGGCAGGATGGATTCTATGATTTTTCTGAAAAGTATAAATTAATTCATGAAAAAGCCAACCTGAATTTGGCTGTTTTACTTCGTATCCCGCATTCGCGGGACTTCGCAGCGCTCAGCCTCGCACTTCCCATCACATCCCCACATACCATGACCATCCCGTATCTCCCACATCAACAAATTCATCCGTAACCACAATGCGCTGCAAATATTTTACGCTTTTATAGCCAACCTGTTTCTCCACCCGCAATCGCACTGGAGCACCATGGGGCACGGGAAGATTTTTCCCGTTCATGCCATAGGCCAGGATCGTTTGCGGATGAAATGCATCGAGCATATCGATACATTCCATGAATCCATCGTAGGCATAAAAGTTCACATAGCGCGCAGTTGGCAGGATACCCGCGTGTTCCAATACTTTACCAACAGGGACGCCGGTCCATTCTGCAATGGCGGTCCATCCCTCTTCACAGGTATGTCGTGTAATTTGTGTGCGGGAAGGGAAATTTTGCAGTTCTGCGAGTGAATATGATTTTGGCCTGGCAACACGACCTTCAACAGATAAACCCCAGTTGGCAAATTCGTTATGGTGAAACCGATCCCATGCTTCGCTGTAATACTGGTTTGATTTATTTGCCGGATTGGTGGTTCCGGTAGCAGGGAAAGAGGAAATATCACTTTGTTGATATTCCTTCGCCATGGATTGCCCGGGTAAAAGAGCCCGCTGTGCAACGTAGGTGAAGTTATCTCCCATACGCAAAATATTGCCATAAGTAGGCGGTAGTTTTTTACCGCATCCGGGCAGCATCAATCCGCCGATGGTTGTTAAGCCGGAAATAATCAGTTCGCGCCTGGTTAGTATCGTTTTCTTTTTCATATTATTTACCGATTGTCATGGAACGCATTTGTTGTTTGAATCCAGACCTGATCACCATCACCACATGTATGATCAGGAAAATTACCAATGCAAAAGATGCGAAGAAATGTATGGTCCTTGCGGATTGTGCGCCAAAAAATATTTTTAACAGGAAAGGATATGCAGCAGTGATGGCAGGAGACATGGTCATGCCAGTCATGGCTACCAATGGTAAAAGGAAGAATATAACTTTTAGGTACGTAATTTTCTGAAGGAGGCCATATTTGGAATCGCCTGTTGAAGTTGGGAACTTCTTCCTAAAATGGTTGATGAGGTCAAGCCTTACCGATTTTGCCGAGAATTCACCAGGCCCTGGCCAAAGCTGTTTTCGAAAATGGCCCGTAAAAAAACCAGCAAAAAGATACATTAAACCAGTTATAACAAGGAACCATGCCGACAGGAAATGCAAACTACGTCCCCATCCATTCTGATTGAAAATTTCATAGGTACGACTGGCGCTAACCGGTGAACCTGCCTTATCATAAAAGGCCGTGGTATTTTCCCATCCTCCGTGTTTGTAATTGCGACTAACGGGTAATTCAAACAAAGCCGGAGTAAGATCATTTCCAGCTTCTCCCCAATAGAGACGAGGGTGACACATGAGTATGATAAATCCGCTCAGGGTCAGGGCCAGGAAACTCAGGGTTATGATCCAGTGCGTAACCTTCACCCAAGGCTTATGCCGGATGTTTTGTGGATTTGAAGTGGGGTTTGACATCATGGGAAAAAGCAGTTGGTTTCCATTATATATAAATATACTTTTTTTCGGCACGAACTGCCAATAATATTATATTATCAGAACTGCAGATACTATACTATTTCACGTATCTTTTAAGCAAGTTTAATGAGCAGGATTCTGAGGATTGGATGGATTGGCAGGATGGATTAGAGGATTTTAAACAATCATATTAATCACTAAAATCTCAGAAACTTGTCCGCAAAAATGAAATGGCGGCGGATCATGGTTCAGACAAAAAATTATATTATTAAAAGCAGTGTCTATCAATAAAAATATCGGATGAAAGTAACCCCGGCATTAAAAAAAGAATTGGCCGCATGGCTTGATACCTATTGGTCTACTTATCTCAAAGGTGATATAGAAACCTGGGCAACATTTATTCGCGATGATTATCGGAATATAGGTGGTACGAAGGAGGAGATATGGAATAGTAAGCAGGAAATTATTGATTACACCAGAAGGATCCTGGATCAAATGCTTGGGACAGTAGAGATCCGTAACCGGGAGATTGAGGTGATACCCTATGATGAATACATGATGGTGAATGAATTCACAGATCTCTATGTAAAAATTGACGGTGAGTGGATATTCTATGCCCCTTTTAGAATGTCATCCCTTTTGGAGAAAACCGAAACCGGCTGGATTGCTTTGCATCAGCATGGTTCTTATCCAGACATGAAAGCATTGGAAGGAGAGGCTTTTTCAGTAGATGCGCTAAAGGCGGAAAATGCAAAGCTGCAGGAAGCGGTAAAAAGCAGGACGATTGAGCTGGAAATGGAAGCCGCACTTGAACGGGTTAGAGGCAAAGCCTTAGCCATGCATGACAGCCATGATATCTCGGAGACCTCATCAGCAGCTTTTGAAGAACTGAAGAAACTTGGCATACATTCTATCCGAAGCGGTGTGGGTTTGCTGGAAAAAGGTTCCACTGATGCACAAGTGTATGCTGCAACCCAGGCTGAAGATGGACGAATTAAAGCTTTGACAACTAAGCGAAGCATGCTGGATCATCCGGCCTTGATTATACAGTATGAAGAATGGAAAAAACAGGTTGATTTTGAACAGATATTGTCTGGTGATGAATTAATATCATACTATAACCATCAATTCTTTCAGTCTGCAAATGATAAAATGCATAATGCCAATGCAGGAATCAAAGAGTACGGTTATTATTTTTCCTTTCAGGACGGGCTATTTTATTCATGGTCTGATCAGCCTTATACAGAAGCAGAGAAAAACATCCTGCAACGTTTCAGGTCTATCATTGCACTTACTTTTCGCAGGTACCTCGATCTGCAAAAAGCAGAAGCCCAAACTCGGGAAGCAAAAATTGAAGCGGCCCTGGAACGTACCCGTACACAAAGTATGTTAATGCAACATTCACAACAACTGGATGATACATTACGGGTGTTTCACGAACAGGTTCTTTTACTTGGTATCAATTCAGCTTTTTCATTTTTATGGTTGCCTGATGAAAAAAACGACCGGCATATCTTTTGGGCAGCCTGGGCAGAAAGTCTTTCACCCGGCACGGGAGATAAAAATGCTTCAAAGGTTTTTAAGAGTAAGGCCATTAATTATCCGCTTGACAGAAATGAACCGGCCACAGCACAATGCCTGGTTGATTGGAAAGGCAAAGAACCTGTTGTTTCCTATCACGTGACATCGGCCGGAGTTGAAAGTTATTTTGCTGCCTGGCAGGAATTAATTGTCGGGGTAGAACATCTGAAACCGGAATATTTTTCTGATGGACTCTGTTATGTGGAAGCTTTCATGAAATATGGTTGCTTTGGTGTAATGGTTGAAAACGAAATGACAGCGGAAGAAAAAAACTTACTCAATAGGTTTGCCATTGAATTTGAACGTACGTATACGCGTTTCCTTGACCTGCAAAAAGCAGAAGCACAGGCCAGGGAAGCACAGATCCAGCTTGCCATGGAAAGAGTTCGTGCAAGAACGATGGCAATGCATAAGAGTGACGAACTGCCGGAAGTAGTTTTCGATCTCTTTGAACAAATGCACCAGTTAGGCTTTGCGCAATGGGGCGCCACGATAGCCCTTGCCGATGAAGCAAAAGGTGGATTTGACATTTGGTTCTCCACTCCTGAAAGTCGGGTTTTTTCTAAGTCCTATTTTCTTCCAAATCAAGGCCATCCTGTGGTGGAGAAGATCTGGAACGCCTATAAAGAACAAATTGAATTATCGACAACCGAATTAAAGAATGAGGAAAAGCTTGAATATGATCAATGGATGTTTGCCAATACACCACTTGGAAACATGTCTGAGAATGTCAAAGCGGGATTTCTTTCGGAGCACTATGTAATGTTCTCTATTTCGGCTATGAAATATGGATTTCTTGAAGCGGTGAGTCTCGTTCCGATCCCAGTAAACCTAATGGAGATTTTACCGCGCTTCGCTAAAGTTTTTGAGCAAACCTACACCCGCTTCCTCGATCTTCAAAAAGCAGAAGCCCAGGCCAGGGAAGCAAAGATCGAAGCTGCATTGGAAAGGGTGAGAAGCAGAACAATGGCAATGCAACATAGTAGTGAATTGAGCCAAACTTCTGCGCTATTGTTTCAGCAGATACAAGCGCTGGGTGTACCGCCCTGGAGTTGTGGATTTAATATCTGGGAGCAGGGTGATACGGTTTTCACTTCTTATATGGGTAGTCCTGATGGCGCTACGCTGGAAGGTTTCAAAATTCCGCTTACGGAAGAAGCCACGTTTATACACTTTAAGGAATCGAGGGAAAGGGGCGACAAACTTTTTATAGATGTATTGGAAGGCGAAACGCTGGAGGCACACTACCGTTATTTTCTGTCGCTTCCCGAAATCAAAAAAGCCTTTGAAAAAAGAGCTCAGGCTGGCGAGCATCACCCCACTTTTCAGATAAACCATCTCGCCAATTTTTCGCATGGCAACTTGTTGTTTATTACCTATGAGCCTTGTCCGCAGGCCCACGATATTTTTATTCGGTTCGCGGCTGTATTCGAGCAGACCTATATCCGCTTCCTCGATCTGCAAAAAGCAGAAGCGCAGGCAAGGGAGACACAGATTCAACTGGCCATGGAAAGGGTTCGTGC